>NZ_JBZXEA010000001.1:0-240231 GCF_058725345.1 Pseudomonas sp. DW-iso17
ACGGGCACACCGAGCCTAGGCGAGGTGCCGAGTGGTGGGGCAAGAGCGTTTTGCTTACTTTGCCGCTCTTGCAAAGTGAGCCGCCGTCAGGGCGGAACCCTATGTGGCCGTTACCGCAGCAATGGATATGTACACAATCCAACTATGTTGACTGCCAGGCCGCCTTCGCGAGCAAGCCCGCTCCCACAGGTTGATCGTGGTGTGTCAGTTAGTAGGTGTAGGCTGGCAGGCCGTCATCGCAGGCAAGCCAGCTCCCACATTTGGAGTGCTGAGCGTCTGGCGGTCATCACAGCGATGCGGCAACCCGACAAGCCAGCGCCCACAGAAGATTTTTGCATCCTTTGATACACACCCGAAACAACAACGCCCCGTCGAGACGGGGCGTTGTGTGTTCAGGCGCCGATTACTTCTTGGCGGCTGGTGCAGCAGGTGCGTCAGCCGCTTCTGCCTTGGCTGGATCCTTGATGGCCAGCAGTTCCAGGTCGAATACCAGCACCGAGTTGGCCGGGATCGCCGGGCTCGGGCTCTGGGCGCCGTAGGCCAGGTCGGACGGGATGTACAGCTCGACCTTCTCGCCAACGTGCATCAGTTGCAGGCCTTCGACCCAACCCGGGATCACGCCGCTGACCGGCAGGTCGATCGGGCTACCGCGATCTACGGAGCTGTCAAAGGTAGTGCCGTTGGTGAGCTTGCCGGTGTAGTGAACAGTCACCACGTCGGTCGGCTTAGGCTGGGCGCCGTCGGCCTTCTTCACGATCTTGTACTGCAGGCCGGAAGCGGTGGTGACGACACCGTCTTTCTTGGCGTTGTCTTCGAGGAATTTCTTGCCAGCGGCTGCCGACTCTTCGCTCATTTTGGTCATGCGCTCTTCAGCACGCTTTTGCAGTGCGGCAAACGCTTCAACCAGCTCATCGTCCTTGAGCTTCTGCTCTTTCTTGCCGACGGCATCTTCGATGCCCTGGGCAACAGCTTTGGAGTCCAGGTCGTCCATGCCTTCTTGGGCAAGGCTCTTGCCCATGTTCAGGCCGATGCCGTAGGAAGCTTTCTGCGCCGGGGTTTTCAGCTCTACGCTGGTCTGCGAATCACAACCCGCAAGTACCAGGCTAACCAGGGCCACCGCCGCCGCCAACCGATGCTGTTTCATGCTATTTCCTTGTTCATGCGCCATAAGGGCATTCGAATAAAGTCGCGAGCTTATCAGGCGGCCACGACCAATGGCTACCGGCATGTGAGCAGGAAACTTCTGATAAGTTCACGTGTTTAAAAGCATTTCCATTTATCATGGGGCCCCGCGACGGATCGCGGGACCGCCTGATAGCGGGCCAATTGCTACTTGCCGCACCTGTGGCGCAGTGGCATAACAACGCGACAATTCGACAAGGATAGTTATCTTGCGCATTTTTTCCCGTGTTTTACTCCTGATACTGATCGCACTGGGCCTGATTCTGGCCGTGGTGCTCTACTACACCCTCAACCCCAAGCTGCCGGACTACGTGCCAGTAAAGCAGGTGCACTACCAGGAGCAATGGAGTGCCGACGACCGCCAGACCTACTACTTCACGCCCCAGGGCACCCAAGTAAAAGGCCTGCACTACGACTGGTTCACCGCCCTGGAACTGCCGTTTTCCGAGCAACGCTTTGCCGCGCCGGAGTACCTGGCGCGCTTTGGCTTCCTGGTCGACCCCAAGCAGACGCCCACCGCGCAAAACCCTGGCAACCTGCCAGTAGGGTTCGCCCGGCACCAGAACGCCGACAGCAGGGCTCAGTACCTGGATATCACCTGTGCGGCCTGCCACACCGGCGAATTGCACTACAAGGGCCAGGCCCTGCGCATCGACGGTGGCTCGGCGCAACACGTACTGCCCTCCAGCGTTCCCACGTTGCGCGGTGGCAGTTTCGGCCAGGCCCTGGTCGCGAGCCTGGCCGCTACCTATTACAACCCATGGAAGTTTGAGCGCTTTGCTCACAAGGTGCTGGGGGATCAGTACGATACCCAGCGCGATCAACTGCGCAAGGACTTCAAGCAATCGCTGAACCAGTTCCTCAAAGTCGCCTGGAATGACACCCACCGTGGCCTTTACCCCACCGAAGAAGGTCCGGGCCGTACTGACGCCTTTGGACGCATCGCCAACGCCAGTTTTGGCGACGCCATTTCCCCCGACAATTATCGCGTCGCCAATGCGCCGGTTGACTACCCGCAGCTGTGGGATATCTGGACCTTCGACTGGGTGCAGTGGAATGGCTCGGCACAGCAGCCCATGGCGCGCAACATCGGCGAAGCCCTTGGCGTAGGCGCGACTCTGGCGTTCTTCGACGCAGCCGGGCAACCGCTCAAGGGCGATGCCCGCTACCCGTCCAGCGTACGGGTGCGCGACCTGCACCTGATCGAAGAAACCCTGCAACGGCTCAAGCCGCCGACCTGGCCGCAAGACTTGTTCGGTGCCATCGACAAACCCCTCGCCGCCCAGGGCCGCGCACTCTTTGCCGAGAACTGCGCCGGCTGCCACCTGCCCACCGTTACCGAAGAAAACGGCCGACCGGTGCAGCAGTTGAAAATGCTGCCGGTGGACTACATCGGCACCGACCCCGGCACAGCCAACAACATTGCCGACCAACGCTATGACCTCAGCGCGCTGCAATGGGACCCGGCCGAACTGGCCCGGCTCAATGTCGAACTGCACCCCACCCCCACCGCGCCGCTGGACCTGAAAAAAATGTCGGTGGCCCAAGGCCTGGCCTATGTCACCGCCTTCGTCGAAGAGCATGCCTACCGTGCGGCGGGCGTGACCCCGGCCGAGCGCCCGGGCCTGGACGGGTTCGGCCTGCCCATCGGCGTACGCGAGTTGCGTGCCTACAAGGCGCGGCCACTGGCAGGCGTATGGGCCACCCCACCGTTCCTGCACAACGGTTCGGTGCCGACGATCTACCAACTGCTCTCGCCCCAGGACGAACGCAGCACCACTTTCTATAAAGGCACCTTCAACTACGACCCGCGTCACCTGGGGTTTGAGACCACCGCCTTCAAGAACGCCTTCCTGTTCGATACCAGAGTCACCGGCAACCACAACAGCGGCCACGAATTCCGTGCCGGCGAACGTGGCAATGGCGTTATCGGCCGTGGCCTGCTGCCGCAGGAACGCTGGGCGCTGCTCGAATACCTCAAAGTGCTGGGCGGCCCGCTGGAGCAACAACTGCCATGATTATCCGATCGCAAAACAAGGACCGCTCCATGCTTGCTCGTCTCTGGCTGCGCCTTGGCGCCTTTGTGGGCAAAACCCTGCTGTGGCTGCTGGGCCTGGGCCTGCTGGGCTGGGTGTTGGCCACGGCCTGGTTCGCCTGGCAGCACAGGGGCCCGGTGTCGGTGAAGGAACAGATCCCGCCGGGTGAGGCGGCGATGACCCAAGGCATCATCCAGACCGCCGTGCGCATCGTTGACCAGCATCGCGAAGGCACTCGCTACCTGCGTGATGCCCATGCCAAGGCCCATGGGTGCGTGAAAGCCGAGGTCAGCGTTCTGGCGGATCTCGACCCGGCCTTGCGCCAGGGTGTGTTCGCCGAGCCGGGCAAGACCTGGCAGGCGACGATGCGCCTGTCCAACGGCAACGCCTACCCGCAATTCGATAGCATCCGCGATGCCCGCGGCTTGGCGATCAAGCTGTTGGATGTGCCGGGCAAGCAACTGATGGCCGACCAGCAAGCGCGCACCGAGCAGGATTTCGTGATGTTCAGCCATCCGAACTTCTTTGTCAGCGATGTCGCGGAATACGCGCAGAACATCGGTGCGCAAGCGGATGGCAAGAAGGTCCTGGCGTTCTTTCCCAAGCTCGATCCGCGCAGCTGGCAAGTGCGTCACTTGTTTATCGCCCTGGCAACCCTGGCGCCCGCCCCGGCCAGCCCGACGCAGACGACTTACTTTTCAGTGTCGCCTTATAAGTTTGGCGCGGCCAACGCCAAGTTTCGCGTGGCGCCCGACCCGCAAAGCTGCCCGGATTATGTGTTGCCCAAACAGAACCAGGACCTGCCCAACTTCCTGCGCAGCGCGCTCAACCAGCAACTGTCCACCGACCGCGTAGACGCGTGTTTTGTGCTGCAGATCCAGCGGCAAAACCCGCAGGCCTTCATGCCCATCGAAGACACCAGCATCGAGTGGAAGGAAAGCGACGCGCCGTATGAAACGGTGGCCAAGGTCAGGATTCCCGCCCAGGACTTCGACACGCCGGCGCAGAACCTGGCGTGCGATAATCAGTCGTTCAACCCCTGGTTCGGTTTGGAAGCGCACCGCCCCATCGGCGGCATCAATCGGCTGCGCAAAGCGGTGTACGAAGCCGTGAGCGATTACCGCCACAGCCGCAACGCGCCGTAAGGTGCGTTAAATCGCAGGCGAAAAAAAACCCGCTCAATGAGCGGGTTTCTTATGGCTACCTGGCGTTCAGCGTTCCAGGTGACCGAATATGGCGCAGCGGACGGGACTCGAACCCGCGACCCCCGGCGTGACAGGCCGGTATTCTAACCGACTGAACTACCGCTGCGCGTAACACTGAAGCGAATGGTGGGTGATGACGGGATCGAACCGCCGACCCTCTGCTTGTAAGGCAGATGCTCTCCCAGCTGAGCTAATCACCCTTCGTTTCGGTGTGGGCGCATCATACACCAAAAAATCGTAATGTCTTGATTTAAATGCAATTTATTTAAAAAAAGTTTAGCGCACGATTTTTTGCCATATTTCGGACAGAAAAAAGCCCGCTCGATGAGCGGGCTTTCTTTGGCTACCTGGCGTTCAGCGTTCCAGGTGACCGAATATGGCGCAGCGGACGGGATCATAACTCATCCTCTAAATCATTGAAAGCTTCAGCTTTCTGTCGCTCAGCATACCGCTGATGGACTTGATTATGTACTCATTATTTTAAGTTGGGAATTACGATGCTCAGCGACTCTCTGAATGGCCCGAATAGATTACTTTGGACCAGCTTGACGTTCGCGAGCACCTGATACGTCTTGGTAACGTCAAAACCTCGGAGCCGGAACCCAGTCGCTATGTAGTGGTCGACTGATCCCAGCCAGATGTAGCATTGCCCATTACCGTTGCTGCGGCTCTACGTAAAGCAGTTGACTAAAGCCAGAAATCGGCCAATTGCGGACATTCCGTGCTAATCACTGTAGGTCAATGATCATGCGTTCGGTTTCAATCGAATGCCTCGCAATCGTAGCCTGCCGTCTCAGAGTTCAAACTTCCGGCTCTCGCCAACCCTGCAAAGCGTGCCAAGGCGTTCAAGCTGACCAAAGCTGCCATTAGTGACCGACTGCTTTCGAGCTCTGAATAGTTACTCGTTAGGACATATGTAAGCACTGCGTTTTTTCCCCCGCCCCACGAACAAGCACCCGAGCAGCGTCGGCACATCCAAGCACTACAGACACCACCCACACACTGCGCACCACATCAATGCGTAACACCTGCTATCGCACGCAATTAGCGCACCTCTCCCGACTTCCCATCCTCTCCTACGCCCCTATTCGCGCAAGCTACCTCCTGGCACGCTTCATGCTCTTGTATTAATATTCAAGTTACTTGAATAACAATTTGAGGAATTCAAGGGGAATACCAATGACGCGTTTCACTCTAAAAGCACTCTCGCTGTCGCTCGTCACGCTGTGCAGTATTTCTCTAGCGCACGCAGACGATTTGCTGCAGCGCATCAAGCAGAAAAACGAGATAGTCGTTGCCACCGAGGCGCGTTTCGCGCCGTTCGAGTCGGTAGAAAATGGCAAGATTGTCGGCTATGGCGCAGACCTGATGCATTACGTACTGGATGCTGACTTGCCCGGCGTTAAGGTGCGCCAGCTCGATCTACCGTTCCAGGGGATTTTGCCAGGCTTGGATACCCGTAAATTCGACTTCGTCGTGACATCAGTGACAGTCAATAAAGCGCGTTTTGAGCAATTCGCCTTTACCGTCCCCATTGCCGAGTCCACCGTTGCATTGCTCAAGCGCGCCGACGATAACAATATCAAGGCATTGACCGACTTGAACGGTCGGGTGATTGGCTCTCAGGCAGGTTCCGGCCAGCTGGCAGTGCTACAAGCACTGGACACCAAGCTCAAAGCTGAAGGCCAACCGGGCCTCAAGCGGATCAAAGAGTATGTGAGCTTCGATGAAGCTTATGCGGATCTGGCCAATGGTCGTCTCGATGGCGTGGCACAGTCGCTTTCCAACCTAGGCCCATTGATGAAAGCTCGTCCGGGGCTTTTCACAACGCTGCCGGAGATGGTGGGTCCAGTGACGTATTTCGGCTGGGTCGGTCGCAAGGATGCTGACAGCGCAAGCCTGGTGAAGCTATTTAGCGAGGGCATTGCCCGTGCAGGAAAAGATGGCACCTTAAAGACGCTGCAAGATAAGTGGTTTGGTTTCACCATGGACTTGCCTGCTGATGCCATGCCAGTACCGAGCATCTGAGCCGCTGATGATGAATGATTTCAGCAGCCGTCTCGCGCTCTATTGGCCTGCCTTGATCGACGGTGCAACAACCACATTGTGGTTGTGCGCCATCGGCATGCTGCTGGGTTTCATTCTCGGCGTAGTAATTCATCTGATTGCCAATGGTCGCAGCCCTGCCGGCAGAGCATTCACCCGGGTGTATGTCAGTTTCTTTCGTGGCACGCCCATGCTGGCGCAGCTGCTGCTTCTGTTCTATCTCCCATCAGCCCTGGGCCTGGATGTGCCACCCATGGTGGCTGCTGCTGTAGCCCTAGCGCTGAACACGGCGGCTTATCAGTCGCAGATTCTGAGCAGCGGTTTCGCCGCAATCCCCAAGGGCCAGATGGAAGCGGCGGCCGTGTTTGCCATCGGCAAATACAACACGCTTTTTCATATCCAACTGCCACAAGTGTTGCGCCTCACCTCACCCGCGCTGATCTCCGAGTTGATCGATGTGATCAAGGTTTCAGCCGTGGTTTCGGTCATTTCCATCACTGATTTGATGCGCGTCAGCCAGCAGCTGGTTTCGCAGACTTACCGCCCGCTTGAGGTGTATCTGGTGGCGGGCTTGTTTTATCTCGTGCTGACAAGCCTGTTGAGCGTGCTCGGCAGCCTGCTGGAACGTCGCTGGAAGGAGCTCAAGTGATGCAAGAATTATTGAGTTATCTCCCGGATTTCGCCAATGCACTGCTTGTCACGCTGGGTATTAGCCTGACTGCCGCTGCCATGGGCTTACTGCTGGGATTCGGGATCAACGCCTTGCGCATGGCGGCCCCAGGATTTGTAGCGATCTATCGCGTTTACGTGTGGCTTATTCGCGGAACACCTTTTCTCGCCCAACTCGCGATTATTTATTTCGGGCTGCCAGTCATCGGTCTACGGCTGGAAGCCGTCGAGGCAAGCATCCTCTCGCTGGCCTTATACAGCGCTGCTTATTTTGCTGAGCTGTTCCGCTCTGCCTGGGCCAGTGTGCCCAACGGTCAAGTAGAAGCAGCGCGGGTGCATGGCATTTCGCGCAGCCGGGTGTTCTGGCACATACAAGCGCCGCAAGCGCTGGCATTCGCCCTCCCGCTATTGGGCAATCAGGTGATCCTGACCATCAAGGAAAGCGCCGTCACCTCGATTATTACCGTGCCAGAACTGACCATGACTGCCGGACGCATCGTATCCACCACCTTTTCCTACGTATTGCCGTATGCCCTGCTGGTGTTGAGCTACTGGCTGCTGACCTCGTCGGTCGCAGCTGTAGCCAGCGCACTGGGGCGGCGCATGACACGCCATCTACGAGGCTGAACAGATGAATACCCTTCCGCTTCTCAACTTGCGTGGCGTTGGCAAATCCTATGGCTCGCACCGTGTGCTCAGTGAGTTTGACCTGAGCGTACAAGCCGGTGAAATCGTGTCTTTGATCGGGCCTTCAGGATCAGGAAAAACCACCGCCCTGCGCTGTATGAATTTCCTTGAGCGCTATGACGAGGGAGAGATATGGATCGATGGTCAACTGCTGGGCTATAGCGGACCGGGCAGACGTGAAGCCGACCGCGACAGCGAAGCCAAGATCGATGAGGTGCGCAACCCGCTGTCCATGGTGTTCCAGCAATTCAATCTGTGGCCGCACATGACCGTGCGCGACAACGTCATGGCGCCTTTGGTACTCGGCAAGAAAATCGCCAAGGCCGAGGCGCGCAACCTGGCTGATCAGGCACTGGCACGGGTCGGCCTGAGCGCCAAGGCGGATGCGTACCCCGCTCGCCTCTCCGGCGGACAGCAGCAACGCGTCGGCATTGCCCGGGCACTGGCAGTAAAACCGCGGTTGATGCTGCTCGACGAACCGACCTCGGCGCTGGACCCGGAATTGGTCGAGGAAGTACTGCAGGTCATTCGCAGCCTTGCGAACGATGGCATGACCATGGTGATGGTGACCCATGAAATGAGCTTCGCTGCACAGATATCCAGTCAGGTAGTGTTTATGGAAGCAGGAAAAATTATTGAAACCGGTACTCCGCAGGCACTGTTTCAGGCACCAAAGACGGAACGCTTACAGCAGTTTCTCAGCCCCTGGTTTAACCGCAGCCTCACTCCACGCGTGCAGGTGACCCCATGATTGCCGATCAAGTGATGCAGGCCGTTTCATCGGAACGACTGCAGCGTTTGTTGGAGACCCTGGCAACCTTCGGGCCCGGCATCGATGGCGGAATGAACCGTCAGGCGTTGTCCGAAGAAGACTTCCTGGCCCGCGCCTGGCTGATTGAAGAAGCCCGAAAACTGGACTGCAAAGTGTGGACCGACGCCAGCGCCAACCTGTTCATACGCCGCGAAGGCCGTGAGGACTTAACGCCAGTGATGACCGGGAGCCACGTCGACACCCAACCCACAGGCGGGAAGCTTGACGGCTGTTACGGGGTGATGGCCGGGCTTGAATGTCTGTATGCGTTGGCAGAACTCAACGTCAGCACCCGTCGCCCGATCGAAGTGGTGGTCTGGACTAACGAAGAAGGCAGCCGCTTCAGTCCAGGAGCGATGGGCTCCAGCGCCTACGTAGACCCGGCGCGACTGGAGACTTATCGAAACAACCTTGACGCTGCGGGTATCTCGGTAGGAGAGGCACTGGACGCTCACGCCCTGCGCTTTGCCGAACTGCCACAGCGCGAAAAAATCGCCACACACGCCTTTGTCGAGTTGCACATTGAGCAAGGCCCGATATTGGAGCAAGCCAATGTCCCGCTGGGAGTGGTTTCGGGTATTCAGGGCGTGCGCTGGTATCAAGTGCGCTGCAAGGGTGCTTCGGCACACGCAGGAACCACGCCGACGCACATGCGGCGCGATGCGTTGTTGCTCGCCATGGAATCCCTCGGCCGCATCGACGCGCTGGCCGAACAACTTGCCGGTGACGACAAGCGCCTGACATTCGGACGCTGGAACGTCTCGCCCAATGCAATCAACACGATTGCCGGTGAAGCAACCTTCAGCATCGACTTCCGCCACGCCGATCCGGCTGTACTCGAAGCCTTCGATAATGCCCTCAGTGCCTGCCTGCCTGCCGACGCCGAACTGACCAGCCTGTTCAGCCACAGCCCGACCGCGTTCGATCATCAGGTCATCAATGTGTTGGAGAACGCCTGCGACGCCACAGGACTGACTTGGCAATCGATACGTTCTGGCGCCTTCCACGACGCCATGTATCTGGCCGGGCACTGTCCGACAGCAATGCTTTTTGTACCCAGCCGGGACGGCATAAGCCACAACCCGAAGGAATTCACAGATCCCGCGCAATTGAAAGCAGGCGCCCAGGCATTGGCCTGGAGCCTGGTTGCACTTGCAGAACAACCCTGAACCCATAGGAACTCATATGACCAATATTACCCATAGCCACGACTATCCGGCCTGCTGCCAGCCCGACAATGGCTCCTCGCTGGGCATCAACGCCACGTTGAAAGAACCGATCTCGGCCGATGGCACTCCAGTCCTGGGCGAAAGTTACACAGTGCCTGCCCGTTGTGGCCGCGCCGTCCGCCTGAAAGCTGGCCAGGTCATCAAAATCGTCAACACTCACGGCACCCAGGTATGTGACACCTGGTTGTTCAACAGCGAAGACATGAGCGAATTCCTATCGATGGAACATGCTCGCGCGCATTGCAACAGCATCATTCCCAAGACTGGCGACGCGCTGTTCAGTAACCGCCGCCGCACGATCGGTACCTTGTTGACCGACACCTCACCCGGCATTCACGACACCTTGATGGCTGCGTGTGACCTGCACCGCTACACCAACCTGGGAGTCGAGGGTTATCACGACAGCTGCGCGGATAACATGCGTCTGGCCTTGCAGGCTATTGGTCTGCGCTCCCATGAAGTTCCGCAGCCTTTCAATCTGTGGATGAACATTCCGGTCAAGCCTGATTACACTGTTGAATGGCTGCCGCCGGTATCCACAGCCGGGGACTACGTTGAAATCCGTGCAGACATGGACGTTATCGTGGTGATGTCAGCCTGCCCTCAGGACATTGTGCCTATCAATGACCTTAACCCGGTGGAAGTTACCTTCTCGGTTCACGGCTGATCTTCAGTACCCCAGTAGACGACAGGCTCCCGTAACCCTAGGATGCCTGTCGCTCACTTCGTACAAACTTTTCGAGGGATGCATGTCCACACCCAGCAAAACGCCAGTAGCCAAATCCCAGCATTCCGATGCCCTGCCGAGTTTGAGCGTTCGCCTTCGCCATGCGCGTAAGGTGGCAGGCTTAACTCTCAAGCAAGTTGCCCAGGCTGCCAACTGCTCCGAAAGCCTGATTTCCAAGCTGGAAAACGACGCCGCATCGCCTTCACTGGCCATGCTGCACCGCCTGGCACTCGCGCTAGGCAGCAACGTGTCCGAGCTGACATCCGAAGACTGGGAGTCTGAAGAGCCCGTGCTGCGCGCCGGCGGTCGACAAGTGAGTCGTTTCGCACAAGGCACCGCCAAGGGCTATATCGATCTGGAACGCATCACCCATCTGCAAAAAGGCGGGCTGCTGCAAGGCGATATTCATATCGTTTCCCCTGGCATGGTCAGCGACATGATCGAGCATGCTGGTGAAGAGATGGGTTACGTGATCGAGGGAAGCCTCGACCTGACTCTCGGCGAGACCACCTACACGCTGAATGCTGGCGACTCCTTTCACTTCCCCAGCAACGTACCCCATGGCTATCGCAACTCGACCAAGAGTGTCGTTCGCATACTTTGGATCAACACGCCCGCTACCTTCTAACAAACTGCTTTCGGTACTTGGCAACGTCCGCCTCGTCGACACCGCCGCTGACAGCAGCGCCCACCACCCCGCAACATGCGCCGCTCTGATTTGAAATGCATATCTGCAGAGAAAATCGGGAGCGCAGCCTTTTTGGCAAAGTAGTGTCAGCACGCCGCCTCGCAACGCCGTTGGCTCATACAGGTGTTGCATTTGCGGTGCTGTAGGCGATGTCAGGATCGGTGACAAATCATCCGGCCACAACGCCCTCAACGCGCCTTTAACGTCAGAACCAACAATATTCATCAAGCACCTTGAATAAATATCCTGCCACCGTCTTCTATTAGTGCAGCCTACGCCCAGACGCCTCAATCCGGCGCAATTCAGGTTGGCGAAAGACCTTGGTTTTGTGGTGCTACAGGGCAATAGATCGTGCCTCCGAATCAGGCATGAACATTGCTTTCACATTATTCAAGTAACTTGAATTAAATGTAAGCCACTATAATCAGGGGACCGTATGACCCAATCCAGCGTCACGACTCGCTTCACTTTGCTCGCTCGCATTGCAGCGATAACCACCCTCTCCTTCTCGTGTGCCTACGCGGGGACAGTGGCTGCGGATCCGTTGAAAGTTGCCATTGTGCTAGCCGGCAACATCACCGACCGTTCCTTCAACCAGTCCGGTTATGAGGGTGTAATTCAGGCACGCGACGCACTGAAGATAGATGTGGCCTACAGCGAAAAGGTCCCGCAACCAGACCAGGCTCAAGCCTTGGCAGACTACGCCCGACGCGGCTATGACGTGGTGATTGGTTATGGGGGCGAGTTTCAGGATTCAGTGGACCGGGTTGCCAAACGCAACAGCAAGACCCAGTTCCTGGTGGTAAACGGCACCAAAAGCGGCGGCAATGTCTCGACGCTGGCGTTCGATATGAAGGACATGGGTTATGTCATTGGCTACATCGGCGGCAAAACGTCGTTGAGCGGAGTGGGTGGTTTTGTCGGTGCGCAAAAAATCAAAGCGTACTCCGACCTCAACGACGGTTTCGTCGAAGGCTTCAAGGCCGCCCGACCACAGGGCCAGGTCCTGAGTGCATGGACCAACGACTGGGATGACCTGGCCAAAGGCAAAGAAGCGGCCTTGAATCTAATTGGGCAGAAAGCCGATGTGGTGTTCCCAACCATGGATAACGCTGTACTTGGCAGTCTGCAAGCAGTCCGTCAGGAGAACAAACAGGGGTTCGGAATTTACTACGATGCGTTGAGTGACTGGCCGGATAACCTGCTGCAATCAGCCGTGCTAGATATGCGCGGTGCGCTGCTGACGGTGCTTACTCAGGCGCAAAGCTCGTCGCTGGGCGGCAAGTCTTATGTGTACGGCTTTGAAACGCCCAAAGCCTTCCGCCTCGGTAGCTACGGCAAAGCAGTATCCGAGCAGACCAGGACCGATGCCGCGGCATTGATCGAGACCATCAAGCAGCGCAATGCCAGCCAGCCAGCAGTCGCGGCGGCGGTAAAACCCTGATGAGCTATTTACAACTGGAGGGAATCGGCAAGCGATTCGGCGACTTCACGGCCCTGAAGGACGTCACTCTGGGAGTAAGCAAAGGCAGTATCCATGCGCTGTTGGGTGAGAATGGTGCGGGTAAAACCACACTGATGAACATCCTCTACGGCTTTTACCAACCGGACTCCGGTGTGGTTCGCCTTGATGGTAGGGAGCTGTCAATCGACTCGCCCCGTCAGGCCCTGTCCGATGGTATTGGCATGATCCACCAGCATTTCATGCTGGTGGATAACCTGAGCGTTCTGGAGAACGTCGTCCTCGGCCTGCCGGGCGGCCTGCGGCTGAAACTCACTGATCACCGTCGCAAGCTGATAGAACTGAGCGCTCAGGTCGGCCTGAATGTCGATCCTGATCGCCTGATCTGGCAACTTCCGATAGGCATGCGTCAGCGGGTGGAAATCCTCAAGGCGCTGTATCGGGACGTGGAAGTGCTGATTCTGGATGAACCCACCAGCGTTCTGGCCCCTACCGAGATCGACGCATTTCTACAAATTCTGGATAACCTGCGCTCGATGGGCAAAACCATGTTGTTCATCACGCACAAGCTCGATGAGGTGTTTCGGGTTTGTGATCGGGTGACGGTACTGCGCCGGGGCAATGTCGTCGGACACGCTCAGGTCAGTGAAAGCACGCCACAGGAAATTTCCCGGTTGATGGTCGGCCGTGAATTGGCCCAGCCCGTTGAGCTTCCCATGGTTGTACAGGGCCCGGTTGTGCTCAAGGTACGAGCTTTGTCGGCCAATAATGATCGCGGCATTCAGGCGTTGAATTCTGTCAGCTTCGAGATTCGAGCGGGGGAAGTGCTGGGTATTGTCGGCGTTGACGGCAACGGCCAGGCGGAGCTTGCGGATACGATCGCCGGAATGCGCCATGCGCAATCCGGGGAAGTCTGCATGCGCGGCCAGTCGATGCTTGGCCACGATGTCGCCAGCCGCCGTAAACGGTTCAGGGTCGGCTATGTTCCCGAAGATCGCCACAGCACCGGGCTGGTACTGGATTTCACGCTGTGGGAAAACGCCATGCTGCGCGATCACCGACGCTCACCGTTTTCGCGTTTCGCCCTGCTCAAAACAAAACGCGCGCGGGAGATCACCAAAGACTGGTGCTCCCGATACGACGTGCGCATGCACTCGGTTGACCAGCAAGTACGGTTCCTCTCAGGAGGCAACCAGCAAAAGCTGATTTTTGCCCGGGAAGTCGAATGCGACCCTGATCTGCTAATCGTCATGCAGCCGTGCAAAGGCTTGGATGTCGGTGCTATCGAAGCCGTGCAAGGGGTCGTGCGCGAACAGCGGCAAGCGGGCAAAGCGGTGCTTTACATATCGACGGAGCTGGAAGAAGTCATGGCGATTTCTGATCGTATTGGCGTGATGTGCGCAGGTCATCTGACGGGTGTACTGAATCGCGCCGACGCCACAGCGGACCTGATTGGTTCACTGATGACCAGCACGGCTTCACAAGAGGTTTTGTCATGAATGAAGTCTGGCGCTGGCTGCATCGCCTGCGAATGGTCTGGGCGGTGCTTGCAGCCTTTGCCCTGGGTTCGCTGCTCATCGTAGCGGCTGGCAAAAATCCCATGGCTGCTTATCAAGCGTTGTTTAAAGGAGCCTTTTTCGACTATCACGGCCTGGCCGATACCCTGGTCAAAATGTGCCCGATGCTGCTCGCCGGGCTTGCGGTGATCATTCCCATGCGTTGCGGGCTGCTCAATGTCGGTGCCGAGGGGCAGATCTATATCGGTGGACTGGCAGCGGCAGCCGTCGCGCTGTATCTGCCGCAGATGCCTGCGATGCTGCATGTGCTGCTGTGCCTGCTGGCAGGCATGCTGGGCGGTGGCCTGTGGGGCTCGATTCCAGGGTATCTAAGGGCAAAACGCGGCATCAATGAAGTCATCGTGACGCTGCTGATGAACTACGTGGCGATCAATATCGTCAGCTATTTCGCAGGCGGTCCAATGATGCAGGAAGGCGCGCCCTACCCTTACTCAGCAGAAATCAGCGAAGACTTATGGCTGCCTCTGCTGCTGTCGGACACTGACACTCACATCGGTGTGCTGATTGCGGCGCTCTTGAGCTTGATGACCTTTGTCGTCTTCAAATACACCACCATCGGCTTTTCAATGACGGCGGTAGGCAAAAGCCCGCAAGCCGCGCGCTACGCTGGTATGTCCGTGAACCGCAACCTGATCGGCAGCATGATCGCAGGTGGCGCCATCGCTGGCTTGGCGGGGGCGATAGAAGTACTCGGGGTCAAATACCGGTTGTATCACCTGTTCAGCCCCGGCTATGGCTACGACGGCATCGTGGTTGCCTTTATGGCCAGCCTGAATCCTTTGCTGGCGACATTTTCGGCGTTTTTCCTGGCAGGCCTGAGCACTGGCGCGCAGTACATGCAACGCGCCATCGGCCTAGATGTGACAGCGATAGAAGCATTGCGCGGGCTGATCGTGATCTTTGTCGCCGCCGGGCTGATCTGGAAATTAAACCTGCAAAAGCGGAATAACCCGTTGGCGAAAACGGCCAGCATCCCGAACCAGCAAAACACAGCGGAGGGTTTGACCGATGGACGCTAGTTATCTGGATATTCTTGCCACCGGACTGCGCCTCGCCGTCCCGCTAATTTTCGCGGCATTGGGCGGCATCTGGTGTGAACGTGCCGGGGTGTTCAACCTGGCGCTGGAGGGCAGCGTCCTGGGCGGCGCGTTCGGTGCGGCTCTAGGTGCGTTTTTCCTGCAAAGCGTGTGGGGAGGTTTGCTGGGTGGATTACTTGCGGCGGGACTGGTCGGACTGCTATTGGCAACCATGACGGTGCGCCTGGCAATCAACCAAATGGTTGCGGGTATCGCCATCAACATGCTGGTCATTGGCATGACCTCTTTCTTCGCACGCATGGCGTTCAGCGAGCAAGCTGCTTCAGCATTGTTGCCGGGCTTCACGACATTGCCTGTTCCGGGGCTGGCGTCGATCCCGGTGATCGGCGATATTCTGTTCCAGCAGAATTTACTTGTCTATCTGCTATACGGCCTGGTGCCACTTGCCTGGTGGCTTCTATTCCGCACTTCGTGGGGCCTGAACCTGCGCGCCACCGGTGAGTATCCAAGAGCCGCCGATAGCGCCGGATTGAACGTATTCCGGATTCGTTTTTTAAGCGTTGTGGGCTCTTGTGTGATCGCCGGACTGGGTGGCTGCTATTTGGTGCTGTCACAAGTCTTCATGTTTACCGAGCACATGAGCGCGGGCAAAGGCTTCATTGCCCTGGCGGCATTGATTCTAGGTCGATGGAATCCAGTGGGCGCACTAGCTGCCTGTCTGTTGTTCGGCCTGGCCGATGCACTGCAACTGCGTTTGCAATTTGGTCATCCGGATGTGCCCTATCAGCTGTTCGTGGTGCTGCCTTATGTCGCATCCATTGCCGCACTGGTGATCTTCGCCGGAAAGATCAGGCCTCCGGCCGCCGCAGGTGAATACTTCAAGCGCGGTGGCAAATAGCATTTCGCCTCGACTTTCAGTTTTTAACAGGTACCGACATGAGCAAACCTGCAAGCATGATCAACAACCCTATTCCGTGGCCTGGCGGCGCGCGATGCGCCGTGGCGATCACCTTCGACATGGACGCCGACAGCTTCCTGCACCTGCATCGCCCCGCAGACAGCCATAAGCGGGTCAGCACCATTTCAACCCTGCAATACGGACCGAAAGTCGGCGTACCGCGAATCCTGCAATCCTACCGGGACCTGGGTCTGAAACAGACATTCTTCGTTCCTGCCTGGTGCATTGAGCAATATCCGGCCGCGGTCGAAGCGATGGTCAAGGACGGTCATGAAATCGGACACCATGGCTACATCCATGAGCACGTCAACGAAATCAGCGAAGAGGAAGAGCTGTTCTGGCTGCGTAAATCTATCGATATCATCGAACGCCACACAGGCCAGAAACCCCGAGGTTTCCGCGCCCCGCTATACAACTTCTCGCCCGCTACCACAGACCTGTTGATTGCCGAAGGCTTCAAGTACGACGCCTCGTTGATGGGCGACGATATCCCGTACATCCTGCAAGGCAAAACCGGCCAACTGGTAGAGCTACCGACCCATTGGGCGATGGATGACTGGCCGCCGTACGTGCACATGAGCGACATCGACTACAGCATGCCGATCCGTTCGCCTCAGGAAGCCATCTCCGTTTACAAGGCCGAGTTTGATGCGATGTGGGAGCACGGAGGGCTTCTGGTTGCAGTCTGGCATCCGTTCGTAAGCGGCCGCCTCGCCCGCTGGCATGAGGCGGTGCGCTTCATTGAATACATGCAGGCCAAAGGTGGAGTGTGGTTCGCCACGCTGGAAGAAATCGCCGCGCATGTAAGTCAAGTACATGACCAAGGGTCGGCAAATCTGCGGGTGGAGCGTATGCCGCCGTACGACGGCCCCGTCAAGTTTGACAAATATTAGCCAAAACGCTGATTAGCGGTCGCCATCAGGCGACTGCCTGACCACCACAGGCAATTCCTTAAACCTATAAAAATACACAGTCAACTCACTTACCCACATGTCCATTTCGGCGACGAGTCGTTAACTACAACTGACAGAATTCGCAATTGACTAAAATGCCCGCGCGTCGAATTCACAGCAGCGCACTTCAACGTCGAGTATTAGAGGGTTACCTAGACAAAGCTGCTATTACGCCCAGCGATTTAACAAGTGGCCATTACGGAGCACCACCCCAATCACATTTTCTGGTACGGACGCCATGGCAGATGGGTAACAAAATGGACGCTCCATGCCCAAAATAAAAAAGCAAAAAGGCCGTTACGCATAGGCCCGACATGCAGGGTAAGATCAAGAGCCAAAACCTGCTAACAATCCCAGAACCAGATGATGCCGAATGTCGGCAGATTGCTGCAGAACGCGTCACTTATACCTTGAGGAGCGCTATCGATGGCGAAACTCCACGCGTCCCTCCACCCTGTCGCAGGGCGTTCGGTTGATGAACATCGGCCATTGAAAACCGTTGGTTTTTTGGTCATACCAAATTTCACCACTATCGGCTTCGCTTCCGCTGTGGAAACCTTGCGCATAGCCAATATGGCGGCGCGTCAAACGATGTTCCGCACGGTTATCATCGCTGCCAACATGGAGCCGGTCATGGCCAGCAACGGCATGCGCCTGCTGCCCGACTACACCATCACCGATGCACCAAAGCTGGATATGCTGTTCGTTGTCGGATCAAACCCTATCGTCTCTAATCACAGCAGCCTACCGCTACTCAACTGGCTCCGTAAGCTGGCGCATGATCAAGTGCCCCTAGGCGGGATTTGCACTGGAAGCCACTTATTGGCGCGCGCAAACTTACTTAAGGGTTATCGCTGCACTATTCACTGGGAAGACATCGAAGCTTTGAAGGAGCGTTTCCCGGGCATCATTATTTCCAATCAGTTGTTTGAGCTTGATCGCGATCGCTACACGTGCTCAGGCGGCGTGGCCTCTATGGACATGACACTGCAGTTGATAGCGCGCGAACCCGGTGGTCGCGAAATTGCAGCCCATGCAGCCGAGTTGCTACTGTGTGATCGGGTCCGGGGCGCGCAGGAACAGCAGCGTGTGCCATTACGACAGAAACTGGGCACCTCTCAACCTAAGCTCAGCCAGATGGTGGCAATCATGGAGGCCAATCTTGAGGAGCCGTTGGGCCTTGAGGAGCTCGCGCGATTGAACGAAGTGTCGGTACGGCACCTAGAGCGGTTGTTTCACAAGCACCTACAACGCACGCCGAGTCAGTATTACCTGGAACTGCGCCTGTCGCGAGCGAGACAATTGCTACTGCGCAGCGAGTCGCAAGTTCGTGATATCGCCCTCGCTTGCGGCTTTATCTCCCCTGCGCACTTCTCCAAATGCTACAGCCGTTTCTTCGGGATATCACCCCTCGGCGAACGCAAGCAAGTGGCTGCGATGCATTAATTTATAGGGCGTATCCTCATCGCAATGGCGACCGCGAGGACTCCACTGAACAGGCTATGCCCCCTATATATTGGGTTGTGACGTTCGGGTCAGTCTTGCAAAGCTTTATGCGCAGTCTCGCGGCTCGCCAGCATGGCAATTAACGCTACAGCGGCGGCCGCCAGCAGATACCAGGCTGGTGCCATTTTATTACCGGTCAGCTGAATCAGCCAAGTCGCAATAAATGGCGCCGTACCGCCGAACACCGCATTGGCGATATTGAAGCTGAAGGCAAAACCACTGAAGCGCACGCGGGTCGGGAATATCTCGGCGAGGAAGCACGGCAAGGTGCCGTCGTTCATCGCCAGGATCGCGCCGAAGGCTATCTGGATCATCAGGATGACGATCAGCGGCTGGTTGTTCAACATGCCGAACAGCGGCCATGTAAGCGCCAGAAACAGCACCGATGCGGTCAGCAACATGGCCTTGCGTCCGAACAGATCCGACAGCTTGCCCATCAGGAAAATCAGCCCGATGTAGGTCGCCAACGACACAGTCGACGCCATGAACGAATCGCTCTCGCTCATGCCCATCTCGGTAGACAGGTAGGTCGGCATATAACTGAGCAACAGGTAGAACGCTACCGCATTCAAGCATGTCACACCGATGCCGATAATCACGCTACGCCGGTGTAAGGTCAAAAGTTCGCGAACCGGAGCGTGGGTCGCGCATTCCTTGGCCTCGAGGCGTTTTTCCATCTCTAGAAATTTGGGTGTGTCTTGCAAACTCATACGGATGTAACGCCCGACTAGACCGAACGGCGCCGCCAGCAGGAAGGGCAAACGCCAGCCCCAACTGTGCAGATCCTCAACGCTCATCCACGAATGCAAACCGGCCACGAACACTGCGCCGAACAACAAGCCGGCAGCAGTACTCGCCGGCACGATGCTGGTATACAAACCGCGTTTACCCTCAGGGGCATACTCGGCCAGAAAGGCTGATGCCCCAGCGTACTCTCCGGAAGCGGAAAAGCCCTGAAACAAGCGGATTAGTAACAACAGAGCGGGTGCCCACAGACCAATATGGTTGTAAGTCGGCAGGATACCGATGCAGAAGGTCGAGATTGACATGATCAGAATCGACCAGGACAACGCGCTGCGCCGCCCGTACTTGTCTCCGAAGTGACCCCAGACTAGCCCTCCCAGCGGGCGAACGAAAAACGACAGCGCAAACACCGCGAAGGTTGCCAGCAGCCCGGTCGCCTTGTCGGTCTGCGGAAAAAACGTCAGTGCAATCACGGTTGCCAAATAGCCGTAGGCCGCGTAGTCGAACCATTCGACGAAGTTGCCCATGAAGCTGGCACTGGCCGCGCGCCGCAGTGCCTTGCGCTCGGAAATCCGTTCAAGCTGCTGTTCCAGGATCGGCGTCAGACTTGCGTTTTGGGTGCTCATTGCGCACCTCCGGGGGTAGAGGTGCTGTTATCGGAATGAAGAGGCAACGCTGTATCGCTACCAGAAGCGGTATGGAAATTGAACTGCTTCGAGCCCGTGGCCGGAATCGTGACGTAGTACATGACAAATACCCTCTATTGTTTTACTTGGCAGGGTTAAGGGTCAGTAAATGATGCGCGATATTATCGTGCACGCGTTGGTTTTTCCGGTTTAACTCAGCCGCCGGGACGGTATTTCCTATACTTTTACTATTAACAAAAGAAAACGCCGCACAGGTTCACTGTGCGGCGCGTAATCTCACTTCTTGATGATGTTATGTTCCGGGCCATACGGGAATTTGGTGATGTTTTCCCCGCCCTGCTCGTTGACGATCAATATGTCATGTTCGCGGTAACCGCCCGCGCCCGGAAGGCCTTCAGGCAGCATGATCATCGGTTCAATGGAAACCACCATCCCCGGCTCCAGTACCGTGTCAATGTCTTCGCGCAGTTCCAACCCAGCTTCGCGGCCGTAGTAATGGCTCAGTGTACCGAAGGAGTGGCCGTAGCCGAAGGTGCGGTATTGCAGCAGATCGTGCTCAAGGAAAATCTCGTTGAGTTGCAGAGCGATATCGCAGCAGCGCATGCCCGGCTTGATTAGTTTCAGGCCGGCCTCGTGCACTTTAACGTTCACTTCCCACAAACGGAGATGCTCGTCGGAGCAATGGTCCAGGAACATTGTGCGTTCCAGCGCAGTGTAATAACCAGCGATCATCGGGAAGCAATTGAGGCTCAGGATGTCGCCCTTGTTAACCTTGCGCGAGGTCACCGGGTTATGAGCACCGTCGGTGTTGATGCCAGACTGGAACCAGGTCCAAGTGTCCATCAGTTCGGAGTCCGGGAAGGTGCGGGCAATTTCGCGCACCATCGCCTGGGTAGCGTGCAAGGCGACTTCATACTCCGGCACCTGATCACGCAAGGCTTCCACGACTGCTGCGCCACCGATGTCTGCCACGCGGGCACCATGACGGATGATTTCATGCTCTTCGGCGGATTTGATCATGCGCATACGCATGCAAGGTGCACCGATATCCACCAGTTCGGCCTGCGGGTAACGACTGGCAAGTTTGTCGCGATTGAGCAGGTTCAGATGGTCAAATTCGATGCCAATGCGTCCAGCTTTCGGCAAAGCTTGCTGAATCGCGACGAAATAATTATCGCGCTGCCAGTCTGTGTAAATGATGTTCTCAGTGCCCACGGTGCGGCGCCAAGGCTGACCGCCATCGATGTTGGCGCTGATGGTAACGGCACTGTCTTGGGTAACGACCAGCGCGTACGGGCGACCGAAAGAGCAAAACAGGAAATCGCTGTAGTAGTTGATGTTGTGATAGGACGTGAATACTGCCGCATCAATATTGTTTTGCGCTAGATACGCTCGCAATTTGGCCTGTCGATTGGCGTACTCCTGAACCGAAAACGTCGATTTTACTTTTTCGCCGTTCTTGATCTGGATCGTTTTAGGCATTTGCATGTCATTTATCCTTGTCGTTGATTGAGCGACATAAGACGCCACTCTGGCTGGCCGCTGAACATCATTCGAACAGATGCGAACTAGGATTTTTTGTGCGAATCCGACCTGTAATTGGCCAGACCCGCTATTTTCGAAGGCGAACTCAGGCCTAATCAAAAAAAGTGCTCCACAGCGCGACGTTTTGGATGGCATACGTCCATCAACACTCAGCACGTCGCGCGTGAGGCTGCGACGGACAGGTTGTGCGGGCTATTCGACGCCAGGGGACGCCAGTCAAATCTCAGGCAACTACGTCATCATCTCGATACGTCGAGCTAGCTTGGAAAAGGCAAAATGTCTGGAGGTCGGTAATTGAACGTCGCCGATTTGTGACGTCAGCTTGGCTGATTTCGCGTGCGCCTTGATTAGTGAATTGCAACATCATCAGCCGCACTGACGCCAGATATAGATAGCACTACTTCCAGCAGACAGGCCTATCGGAGTTATGCGCGCCCAGCTGCCCACCATCATGACTTTGCCTTGTGGAGTAACATCAGACTACAGATTATTACGTAGGCGCCTGGAGCGGACAGGATCAAACATTAGCAGGCCGCCTGACCGCTAGCCTGTAGGGGTCTGCCAAGTGCAGCGTATTTGCGCTGTTATCGGTGATCAGAGCGAAAAAGCGCTTGAGTTCCGAGTAGCCCAACACATCTCAGATGTGCAGACCGGCTTCCAGAATGGGCGATGGATGCGATTCATTAGCGGATATCATGATATTAACGATAACATCCTTGCCGAGGCAGATCTTCATGCTAGCCCGATCAATCTCAGGATAAGGGTATGGCCACGGTGGTAGAGAGATTACCGAAACAAGCTTGGCGATGGATAATTTCGGTCTAGAAGTAAATAACATTGATATGCGAACGGTTGAGCACTTTCGAATCGGCCACACAAAACACCCAGGGCTCTGTCTCTTAAATCTACATCGATAAGCCACTTCATAACGGTTATCTGGAATTAAGTTCGGACCTGAGGGATCGTACCACTTGCGCCTAGTTTAACTGCCAGATTCTTTTCAACTTCTAACATCATGTATCCCCCATACTCTTGTGCTAGAAATTCGCACATGAGCCCTTGAACAGCTTGGCGGCCAATACATGTTAGGCGTCCACGGTCGACACAGAATGGCGCGGTGACAAACTTGATGTCTTTGTAAATACCGAGGTGCTGGGAGTATCCTATTTCAGGAAGGCTGCAACGAAAACCATTTAGCGCGCCACTCATTGCCAACAACCAGCCCGCACCGCCGAAGGCCCCCAGATCAACAGGCTCGGTGCTCCAATGGTCCAGCCGCTGCCTGATATCATCGTAATCCGTATCGGAATGTATATTCTCGGCGGTACACAGGATCAACACATTAAATAACTGCGCATGGTCCAGCCGAGTAGTTTCAGTAGCTATGCCGCTGCTTGCGTTAAGCGTGCCCCCTTCTAAACTGAGAATTTGCCATTCACAAAGCTGAAAGCCTGCTACATGATTAGCGGATCGTAGTGGCTGTATAGCATTCGCTAATGAATATAGGTCAAACCCCTCAGTGAGCAAGAACCCAACTTTCACAATATCCAAGTCACCTCCAGGAAATCTAGGCACTTTTCTGCATCCTCGGAACCATGCTCAAACGCGACACCGCACAATATAACATTTAGCAACTAATATTTCTGGAAAGAGATCAGACGATAGCTTGATCACAAAGTAAGACCATTGATGTAAATGCAATTCAATTTACACTGCCACCATTCTGCCGCTCATTCCATGACGTAAGGAACTGAAGTAAGCGAGGGCTGGTAGGAGCCCCAAATATCTGGCTAGGAGGTCCCTGTTCCTCTACGCGACCATCAGCGAGAAAGACGACTTTATCCGATACCTTTGCCGCGAATCCCATCTCATGCGTCACGATGACTAATGTCATACCTTCACTCGCCACGTCCTTAATGACATTGAGCACCTCTCCTACTAATTCGGGGTCTAAAGCTGAGGTAGGCTCGTCAAAGAGCATAATGCTGGGTTCCATCGCCAACGCTCTGGCTATTGCCACCCGTTGCTGTTGACCTCCGGAGAGTTGACTCGGGTAGCTTGAAGCCTTATGAGCGAGACCGACCTTTTCAAGCTGGGCCTCCGCCATCGCATATGCCGCAAGTTTCGGCATTTTTTTTACAAGCCTCAAGGGGGTGGCAATATTATCAAGAACACGCATATGTGGCCATAGATTGAACTGTTGAAAAACCATGCACACCTTGCGAAGCGAACTCTGGATTATGTTTTCGGGCAATTGGTACAAACCTCCAGTAACAGAGCTTCCGTAACCAATAAGGCGGTTATTTACCAGTACCTCACCACCGTCATATTCTTCAAGAAAATTTATACATCTCAGCAACGTTGATTTACCAGATCCAGAACCTCCGATGATGCTAACCACCTCGCCTTTCGCGACGGTGAGTGAAATGCCTTTGAGCACTTCATGTTGACCATAGCTTTTTTGCAAATCACGAATTTCTATAGCGTATGAATTGGACATGCATAACCTCAGCGCTGCAGATAATTTTTAAAATGCCGCTCAGCTCTGGAACCAATGCCAGCTAGTACAATGGCAATAGCCCAATACGTCAACGCCAATATCGTATATGGCTCCAGCATGGAGTAGCTCTGAACAGCAATTGTCATCGCCACGTTAGTTAACTCAGCGACTGTTATAATCGACAAAACAGACGACTCCTTTAGTAGAATTATCGTCTGCCCGACGACTGCTGGTACGCACCGAGCCATCATCTGCGGCCACAGCACAACGCGAAATACCTGGGTACCTGTCAGTCCCAGATCTCTTGCAGCTTCGAGTTGACCTTGTGGAATTGACTCACGTCCGGCACGAAATATCTCTGCAAAATAGGCTGCACCATACAACCCTAGACCTATCAATCCTACGGTTTCTGCAGTCCATTCAATACCTATGTATGGTCCCCCATAGAAAACCAAAAATAATTGTAGAAGAAGCGGCGTACCCCGAAAAACATTTAAATACAGCTGGTATAAAAAGGCAAATGGCTTGTTATCAGGCTTGTATAAACTCTGTAACACCAAGCCCAAAACCATCCCCAGCGCAATTCCCCCGATACTCATTTTCAGCGTAACGCAAATCCCAGCTAGGATTGAGCCACCGTACTCGTCAAACAGACCAATGCCGATCAAAGGCACCTCCTACGCAATTTTTAGCCTAGCTTCCAGCCAGTTACCCACCCGTCCAGTCGCCATTGTTAGAGCCAAGTAAAGCAGCCCGGTCACGATAAAGAATTCGATGGGGCGGTAGGTAGTTGAGGCAAGGGTTTGAGCTGTCCTCATAAGCTCATGTACAGCGACAGCAGAAATCAATGAGGAATTTTTAATGATATCGATAGTTTCGTTTACAAGAGCAGGCAACATGGCCTTCAACACTTGAGGTGTTTTAATATAAATCAATGCTTGCCAGCGCGACAGACCAAGATCTCTGGCCGCCTCAGTTTGACCGTATGGCAGAAGCTGGAAACCGGAGCGCAATATTTCACCTTGGAAGGCTCCACTGTTCAAAGTTAATGCGACAATCGCGGCCGCCAGTGGAGGTAAACTTATTCCGATAGAAGGTAGTGCATAAAACACTAGAACAAGCTGTACCAACAAAGGCGTGCCTCGAAAGAAGCTTACATAAACAGCGCAAAACATCCGGAGCCACCTACGCTCACTCATCAGACCAAGACAAACAGCCCAGCCCATCACCAGCCCTAACGCAATAGCGGTCAAAGATACCCATAGTGTGGTAAATAGGCCTGCCAAAAGCTGTGGCAAATAGTGGGCTGTAGCTGTTAAATCAAACATACCTAATTTTCCCGATTAGCATTACTGCATTCAGTTTATCGGTGCTGGAACAGCATCAGTAGGTAGAGGCATTTCGAAGCCGAACCATTTGCGCTGAAGTTTGGCTAACTCACCGCTTGCGTTCAGCTTTGCAATACCGTCACTAAAGAATTTAACAAGAGAGGCGCTGTCAGCATCTTTACGACCGGCCCACGCATAGTATGTCGGCGGTCCGAAGGGAGGCTGTACAATTTCAAATACATCTCCACGCTCCTTGATTAAAGGCGCGAGATTGGGTAGGGATTGAACGACTGCATCGACACGACGGGAGGCCAAAGCCGCATAAGCCTCATTATAGTCCATAAATGCCTTGATTTCTTTCACGCCCGAGTTCTTCGTCGGCTGTAGTACAGTCCGCTCATACTCCTTGAGCACGTCGATTTGTGGTGCCCCGGCTTGACTTCCTACTACCATGCCAATCAAATCTTCGGCACTATTGATCCGGGCGTCTCCTTTACGCTTCAATACTGCCACACTAGCAGTGGAGAAAGGCAAGGTAAAAGCAAAACTTTCTGCGCGCGCCTTAGTTATAGTAAGTGACGTGGCTACGAAGTCGAATCTTTTGCTGGATAATCCAGGAAGTATGCCCTGAAATGGAACATCTAATTGTTTAAGTTTAACCCCGGGCAAATCAAGCATAATCGCGTCGAGTAAGTCTTTCCCGTACCCGACAATTTTACCGTCCTCGATCATCTCAAAAGGCGCATAACGTGCTTCGGTTGCGACGACAATCTCGCCACGCCCCTTGATGTCAGAAAGTAAATCAGCCTTAGCCTCAACAGCTGCAAAGGACACTAAAGTGCCAACTAACAATGGGGTCAGCAGCGAGTACAGTGGTCTCATGACGCGATCCTTTCGATGAGTTACGAGTAGAAGTGGGCGAACCGGTTGGCGTTCACACAGCATGTCCACAACCGAAATCATGAACAAACGGCTATTTTTAACGTCGACTCATTAGGTTTACTAATGTCGGCATGACTCATGCTTGTACCGGTAAAATCCCAACAGCTGGAGCCTCGTCATGTCTCGTGCCCTACCTTCTCTTGAGGGATTGCGCTACTTCGATGCTGCTGCACGGCACTTGAGCTTCACTCGCGCATCAAAAGACCTGTTCCTTACACAAAGCGCTGTAAGCCAGAAGATTCAAGCGCTTGAGCAGGAACTGGGCTATGAGCTTTTTTATCGCCTGCCTCGGGGTTTGAGGCTTACGCAACGCGGTGAACGCTTGCACGTCGGAGTCGACCAAGCGTTGAGGCTTTTAGGAATGACTTTGCACCAAATTGGAGATGAAGAGCTAAGTGGCACGCTAAAAGTGCGCGTTATGCCCTCCTTCGCTAGCAAGTGGTTGCTGCCGCGGATGCCATCCTTCAATCAAGCCTACCCTGGCATACAGTTGGAGGTAGAAGCGGATCTGAGTACCCCTAATTTCAATAGCGACGGCGTCGACTTGGCAATCAGCTGCGCTTGGACTGACAATGCCAAACTCTCTCAGCTACACCTATTCGATGACCTCGTTTATCCAGTAGCCAGCGCGGATTTGTTGGCACGAGTAGAAATCAAAGATTATGGTGATTTGTGCCAGACAATCTTGTTACATGACTCTATGCCTCACGCTGCCTACAGCACCAACTGGGACGCTTTTTTCTCCCGGCACAGCCGCTACGATATCAATACCCGTGGAGGCTGCTCATTTTCACGGGCAGACCTTGTGTTGCAGGCGGCTTGTGATGGTCAGGGGGTCGCGTTAATGCGGCATTCGCTGTGTGCAAAAGAGATAGCAAACGGTACCTTGGTCAGGCCGTTCCCTGAGGTAATGCAAGATGGCCAAGTATGGCTAGTGCACCCCAGCATTCATGAAGACCGCCCTCGGGTTCAGGCGCTAAAGAAGTGGATCAAGAGCGAGGTGGAGCAGCATCTGTCGCAGCGGCGCTTGAACCTGGGCAGCTAGATATCTGTCTCAGCCATAAGCTCTGCTAATAGTACGAAATTAAAAATCGTCATTTGTTCCTATTGGGCGTGAAGGAGATGCTACGCGCTGCCTTCACTAGACAGGAACCTCGGCATGAGCATGCCTAATTACATTACACTTCAAAATGGACCTAAAACACGGTCTACTTTCAGTGTGAAGGAAATGTCCCGACGCCTTCAGCTGTTACGTCAGCATATGACCAGCACCAGTTTGGACGCCATTGTATTGAGTTCAATACACAACATAAACTATTTTGGCGACTTCCTCTTCTGCGAGTTTGGGCGTAGCTACGCATTAGTAGTAACGCACGATAGCTCCATTCTTATCACAACCAATATTGATGGAGGCCAAGGTTATCGCCGCAGCTGGGGAGATAATCTTGTCTATACAGACTGGGAGCGTGATAACTATTTCGTTGCTCTACGTAAAGCAATCCCATTAAAATCTCGCCGTATAGGCGTAGAGTTCGATCATCTATCCCTCGATAAATTTCGCAAGATCGAAGCCGCTCTTGATAATGCGGAACTGGTTGACATCGCGCCTGGCACCAACCGTATTCGTATGTTCAAGTCAATCGAAGAAATCCAGCTGATTCGTATTGGTGCAGCGGTAGCGGACGTAGGAGGTGCGGCTTGTTTAGACGCGATATCTGAAGGTGTGCCTGAGTACGAGGTAGCCATTGCGGGGACGTCTGCAATGACTAGGGAAATTGCTAGGCGTATGCCTTACTGCGAGTTACGCGACACGTGGACGTGGTTTCAATCCGGTCTGAACACCGATGGTGCACATAATCCCGTTACCAGTCGTCGAGTTAAATCCGGGGATATACTTTCAGTTAACTGTTTTCCGATGATCGCAGGCTATTTTTCTTCATTAGAACGAACGGCTTTTTTGGGTGAGCCAAATGCCCAGCAGCGTCGCATATGGGAAATCAACTGCAAAGTACACCAACGCGGGCAGGAGATAATCAGACCAGGGGTTCGTTGCTGCGATATTGCGGCAGAGCTAAATGAAATCTATCTACAAGCGGATCTGCTCAAATATCGCACATTTGGTTACGGTCACTCAAATGGAGTCCTTTGCCACTATTACGGACGGGAGGCTGGGCTCGAATTGCGCGAAGATATCGAGACGGTGCTAGAACCGGGCATGGTGGTATCGATGACACCAATGGTAATGCTACCGGAAGGTACGCCAGGTGCTGGGGGATATCGAGAGGGCAGCGTGCTCATTGTAAATGACAGGGGTGCGGAAAATATTACGAAATTAGGCTCTGGGCCTGAGCACAATATAATCAATCTTCCCTAGCAATTAACGTCCAGAGCGGTTCAATTGATCAAGAAGTTCCAAACATCAAGAATCTGCATCATTGATTAATGATATCTGCACCTCTGGGTCATGTGGAGGATACCTAATCAGAACCCGAATTTTTGGTTAAGAGACCGAGATTGTGGCTCTGGATTGCGTAAAAACATCGATTGCTACTCGGGTATTGCTTTCTGGTAGCACTCGAAATTAAATGACCTCACCGATTTGGTCGATGGAGGAAACAGCTAGCATGAATCGCTAGTTTGAATATTGATAGTCGGTGAGAGGCCTATCCATTAGGAATGGAGGTCCGTCACGCTATGGCTATTAATGTTTTTAATTCGCATAGCAAAAGCTTCTATCGCCCTATAGATGCAGCATTGCGCTGGTGCAATCTCACTCGCTACGAAGCCCAAATTATGCAGGCGGATTGGTCTCGTCCTGAGAACCTTGCAACCCTCTTTCCCCAATGGCCCAATCTTCACATCGCTGTCGAAAGGATTTTAGACGCCATACGCAATGGAGAACTGCCGTACGGCTGCCTCGGCGTTTCTGTTCCTTTGGGAAGCTACGTAGAGCCCTATCAGCTGACCATACGCCATTCAGACTTACGCCGCTGGATGGAAATTCATTATCCCGACCATAAGCCCAGCTTTTTATTCGAGTCCGGTGAGGATACATCTGCAAAGGTCAGTCTCGGAACGTTTCTTTCAGTGAAAGCAGATCGAGACGAGTTATCGAGAGCGTTGAAAGCGCAACAGCAACACATTCAAGAAATCTTGGGAGAACTCCAGTCGATTGGACTTGAAAGAGATGATCTCAAAGCCTTGGCCAAAACGAATGGTCAACTCAGCGAGCGTAGTGAACTGACCTATCACAATATGATCGGGGCATTGGTCAGCCTTCTTTTGGACCATTCGCCCGCCGGAAAACCTCTTTCGGTATTCACGAATCAAGCAGCCATCGTCGACGCCATTGTCGCCCGTCACAAAGATGTGCCCGGCCTCAGCAAGCGGACGCTGGATGAAAAGTTTGCCGTGGCCAATCGTAGCCTCAAGAAAAACAACTGATCCAGTCAATTGCGTTGCAATGGGCTTGATTGCAGTGCAATGACTCAGCCGCGCTAGTGCGATTCAATCCAAGTCACTTCCCACCACGCGCCAACAGGCGCCAGGAGTGACTAGCATGTCCAACCCATCGGTACCCGCACTCGAAGCACCTCAACCCCAACGCCACATCATGCGACGTGACGAGGTTGAACTAAAAACCGGCTTCAAACGTGCGCATATTTACAACCTGATGAAGGAAGGCAAGTTCCCGCGGGCGAAGCGTATCGGGCTGCGCGCAGTCGGCTGGGACTCTCTGGAAATCGAACACTGGATTGCAGAACGCCTTTCACAACAGGAGTGAGGGTGATGCACGTGGTCTCGGTGGTTTCCACCAAGGGTGGTGTAGGCAAAACTACAGTAGCGGCGAACCTCGGCGGCCTGTTGGCCGATGCTGGTCTCCGTGTTCTGCTCTTGGATCTGGATAGCCAACCCACCCTCTCCAGTTATTATTCATTGAGCCAGAAAGCGCAGGCAGGTGCGTACGAGCTCATTGCACTCAATCTAACAATACCTGAACGAATAATTTCTAGGACTGCAGTCGTCGGTCTCGACCTGATTTTCTCTAATGACGATCAAGGTCGACTGAGCACTTTGTTGCTACATGCCCCTGACGGACGACTACGCCTACACAATTTGCTCAACGATTTGCATCTCAATTATGACCTGCTTTTGATTGATACTCAGGGAGCCCGCGGTGTGCTGTTGGAAATGGCCATCTTGGCCTCCGATCTCGCCCTCTCTCCCATCACGCCGGAAATGCTCGCTGCCCGCGAAATGCGTCGGGGCACCTTAAAACTACTGAGTGAGCTCGAACCGTTTCGTCATCTAGGCATCGACCCGCCGCCGTTGCGGCTCTTACTGAACCAAGTGAACGTCAATCGAGTGGACACCCGGATGATCATCCGAAGCCTGCGCGAGAATTTCGCAGAGGCTACCAATATCTCGGTTCTAGACACCGTAATCCCGGACCGGGTGGCGTACCTCAATGCCGCCTCCCTCGGCTTACCGGCCCACCGAATAGATGCTCGCCCGTCGAGTAAACGCCGACGCTCGCAGTCTGCGCTAGAAGTAATGCAAGCGCTGGCAATCGAATTATTCCCGGAATGGCGCGAAGCGATCTCATCGGTAATGAGGTGTGCGGAGTCTCGATAAACCAAATCGCCCAATTAGCTTTTTCACCGAATTATTTTTGTTTGATCGACCTTGAAGCCATCAGGGCTTGGTAAGGAGTTTTCTAATGTTGGATCAGTTTCCTATCGTTGTTCAGCCTTCCATTCGACCACACGACGCGGCTTGCGGGGAGTGCTGCACTTTAGTTTTTCGTTTGCAAGGGGGGCGCTCGGCCATGTTGTGGTTCCTCGCAGAACTCTCCCAACATTTCGAAGGTTCAGGGACTGCCGAAATCGTGAAATTCGAGGTCGGTGACCATTTGCGTAGCCGGCGTTAACCGAGGCGGTTCAGATGAAGAAGCTCAGTCAGGAGGAAATTACCGACAAGCTGCACCAGGACCACTTCACTCAAGGTCCTGGACTGGAGCGACTGTCCGATCCCGTCATCGACACTCCCATGCTGGTCACTCTGGAACAGTTACGTCCCTACGAACACAACCCACGCTTCATTCGTAACCCGCTTTATGACGATATCAAGGCGTCGATCCGTGAACGCGGGCTGGATCAACCGCCACCGATAACCCGCCGCCCGGGTGAAACCTCTTTCATCATCCGCAACGGCGGTAATACGCGCTTAGCCATTCTCGGCGAACTGTGGCAGGAAACTCGCGACGAGCGTTTCTTTCGGATCCACTGCCTGTTCCGACCTTGGGGCAATGAAATCACCGCCCTACTCGGCCATTTGGCGGAAAGCGACCTGCACGGTCAACTCACGTTCATCGAACGGGCGCTGGCAGTAGCCAAACTCAAAACCATGCTTGAGTCCGATGGCGCAGATCTATCACAACGGGAGCTGGCTCGACGTCTTGCCGCTGGAGGCTATCCGATTTCGCAGTCGCATATCAGCCGTATGCTGGACACCCTCGAACACTTATTGCCCGCCATTCCACAAACTCTGTATGCCGGATTGGGTAAGCCTCAGATAGAGCGCCTGATCGGTCTACGTAGTCAGGCTGAGCGAACCTGGAATCGTTATCCAACCGCTGCCGTTTCATTTGCAGAGTTCTGGCTAGAAACCATGGGCTACTTCGATGGCGATCCTGAATCTTTTGATCTTGAGCAGATCCAGGACGAATTGCTCGAACGCATGAGCCACCTGCTTGGACAGTCCTACCGTATGCTGGCCCTGGAGCTGAGCGATACCCAACGGGTCGTCGCCACGCCTGGGGCTGTCACCACCACGCCTCCAGAAAACAGCCATCGGCCAAGCGTGCATGAAACTGCGGCAGAGTCGCCCTCCTCCGACGCTAATCCCGAATCAACTGATGCCCAGAGCAAGATAGAACCAATTTCAGAAGAACGGCTCACAGCCCCCGAAAAAAATACTTCACCTGCGGTCAGTCATCTATCACGCGTTCAACAGATTCGTGAGCAAATCGATCGCGAGATCTCCACCGAGCCGACGTCTCCAGTCGAAACCTGCCCAATCGACGACCTTTGGATCATCACACCACAGCTGGATACACCTGAACAACTGCGTTTAGCCATTGCTGGACTGGCTCGAGAAATGGCGGCCTATGCCGGAGATGCCGAGAGCATCATTGATCAAAAGCGTGGCTTGGGCTTCGCCCTGAACATTGAGCGACTCGATCTTTCAGCGCCTCGCTCGACGGGCGTTCACCTAATGCTCCTGGCCCTGTTACGGGCTCAAGACGAGGTGAACTGGGAGGATCGCAAGCAAATCCCCTCCGCACTGTTCGGGCAGTTGTTGCTGGGGGTCTATCAACTCCCTCTACCAGATAGACCAGTCACGGACGTGGGCCTGGAGCGACTGCCTGACAGTATGCTAATCAAACTGTTTCGCCTGATCCGCTTGGCCCGGCGCCTAATCGACTTAACACTCATCTTTGAAGACAAAAACTCACCGGAGGAGCTGAGATGAATTTGTCCTTCAATATGCTCAATCAAGCCATGCTAACCCAGGTACTGCACGAACTACGCCTGGGCAACCTGCAACGCTGCAAGGCACTTGGACTGAGTGAGGATGACATCTTCATGCTGCAATCCTTACCACCGACCACGTTATCGCGCCTGGCCCATGCCACTGTCCCTTGGCTTGAGGTCAAGATTGACTCGCCGGTGCTGCATCGTTTGATCGAACAAGCTGAACGTGATGAACAGAACGAACGGTTGATCAACCGAGCGCTCAAACTCGGCGCCAGCAGCACCATTATGTACCAGTGTTTTGGCTTGGCGCATTCGGAAACAGCCATGCGTCGGCGTCTACTCAAGATAGAAACTCGTAAAGGCCGCCCCCAACATTTAAGCGAAGCGCAGGAGTATGCGTTGTGGCAACGTTGGTGCCAAATACGAACAGAGGACGGCACCGAGGATAAACTCGACGCTATGATGATGCTTGCCGAAGAACAGCAGATCAGCTTGACCATCGTTTGGCAGCAAATCGACCAGTACAGCAACAAAACATGAATGCTGTTCCTGCCAGTCGCTGGCAACGTGTCCTGCAGCAATGCACACAGCAGCTGCATGAGCGCTGGCCAGCCCGCCCTGCCACTGAACAGCCCTCCAATCAGGCTCTACAGGCTGGCTTTCTGTTCAGTGGCCAATCACACGAAGTCGTGCCGCGTCGCCTGCTGTTGGATAGTCGGCTGACGCCACTGGAACGTAATGCCTGGCAAGTGTTTCGACTCATGCTGCAAGGCCAGGGCGTGGTCACGCCGCGCTATGAGGATCTGCAGCCTTACTTATCGAGTGTGCCCTACGGCGCCTTAGCCTCCCGTGAAACCATTGCTCGGGTGTTGACGATGCTCAGGTTGACGCGCTGGCTCAGTTTGGTGAGTCGCGGACGCGATCAGCTCAGCGGACGTCTCCAAGGTTCTCTGTATGTCCTGCACGATGAGCCGTTAACCCCCGCCGAAGCCTTGGAACTGGATCAGGATTACCTGGCGCTGGTCGGACATGCCCTCGGTCATGCCACCAAGGCGGTGCGTATTGTCGCCCAGCACGTTGTGGAGGAAGTCCGCCAAGACACGAATATCGATCAGGATCGGTTACCGACGCGGCTCGACAGTTGGGGCGAACTTTGGGCGCAGCAAGGATTGGATCCGGCAACCGATGCCACTCTGCACGATTCCGAACGGAGGGAAGATGCCCTCGTTCGGAATCGTGCAGGCCCTCGTTCGGATTCCGAACCGAGTCTGAACGCCAGTGTTTCCCGCACCGTTCGGAATCCGAACGCCGCCTGTACTGTATTAAAAGAAAGTATTTGTACAGTACCGCGCGCGACCCCAGCGGTGGTTAACCTGCACTGGCCTGCTGCGCTGCACCTGAGCCCAAACGAGCGTCAGGCCATCGCCGTGGCGCTGAACAAGCTCAAGCCCGCGGATCGGCAGGCGGTGCTCAACGAAGCGGGAGCACGCTGTACGGCCGGCGGTATCCGCAAGCCAGCGGCGTATCTGATGGGTCTGATCCAGCGTGCGCTGAAAGGTGACTTTCGTCCTTGGGCAGGTCAGGCCGAACCGTCACCCATTGCAGAACCGCCCCCACCCGCCCCCTCGCGGCCATCTCGACAACAGGGCGAACCCGCGTCTGCCCTTGCCCAAGCGTGCCTGAATGAGCTGCGCCAACTGCGTGGCAAACGCGGTGGACGTCAGTAGATTTGATGCCAGTGGCATCAAATCCAGGGAGTTCCACTCTACGAACACATCGGACCATACCATGAAATTTTTAGGAAAAAGCCGGGGCATCTCCTCCCATGAACGTAGACGTCAATGGATTTGATGCCACTGGCATCAAATCCACTGACGTCTCCATAGTTAACCCTCTTAAACCAAACCGAACAGACCGCATTCAGCTTTTTGGCTGTCCTTCACCTTCATCTGTCGCAACGTTCCTGTCCAAGCGAATGCGAGGACACCACCGTGGCCGATCACTATCAACTCAATCTGGGTTCATTGCGCAGCAGCATCACCCTGACCCTGCACACCCACCATGCCGCCCGTATCTGGCAAGGTCGAGCCGCACGCGAAGGCGTCCACTCGATCATGGGTATGGCCGGCTACATCAGTGTCACCAACCTGATCAAACAAACCGCGGCCCAGGACGATCCCTATGCCGATTGGGCCATCGTGCAACTCGAAGAAAAACTGATGCAGGCCAAGGCTGGGATGCGGGAACTGACCCAACAGCTGGATCGGATCAGACAGGACCTGCCGACACAGATCGACATGGGGGACAACCTCAACATCCACCCCGTCACCTTGCCGTTGTACATCGGCAGCCAGCTGGGTTTTCTCGCGGTCTACCTGCTGACCGACTACGACACCCTGGTGCGTCGTACCCTGTTGGCCCATCACACCGCCCTGATCGGCCGTATCGACATGGAAGCCTGGATCGACGACGGTGCCCACCTGCTGCGCAGCCTGTTCGGACAGGCACAGCGTTATCGCCATGCTGGCGTCACCCGTGATGACATGGTGGCGAACAACGCCCGTGCCATTGCGGCCATCGAGAAAATGGGTTTGCCCCCAATGGACATCCTTGAGGGGCATCGCCGCTCCCAGTTCGCACCGCCAATCATTCGTCGTGGTGCTATGGCAGTGGATGACGCTGACGCGTTGGCAGAGGAAGCGGCAGAGTCATCTGCGACAGTGGATGAGTCGGAGGACGAAGCATGAATCCGATGATCCCGGCTCAACCAATGCCCTTCGAAGCGTTAACACCGGATGCCTATCGACAGCTCGAACACGCAGCCTCCCTAAAAGGCCTTTTAAAACCTTTTAAGGGTAAGGGGGAGTTGGAGCACCTGGCGCAGGTGGCGAGGGAAATCGAGGCGCAGTTATGTCACCTGATGGAGGCTGTGGTGCAGCAAGCCGGACAGCCCCCTTACTCGCTGCTGGACATTCGTTTAGTGCTGCAGAACACCAGCGCAGGCAGCACCTTTTTGCGTTGGCGCACCCGTGACTTCGCCCGTATGGGGGTTGCGGTCTGGGAACGCCAGATCTGCAACAACGCCCTGCCGCAGGCCGTACGCGAGAGATTGCACCGCTTCGAATGCGATCGCATTGCACTGAACCTGCAGATGAGCGTGGTGCATTCGCTCTACCGCCAGGCCACGACCTGCGCGATCAACATGGCCAGTGCCGAACGGCTGCTGCGCCAGTTCACACCCGCAGTGGAGGTATCACGATGAGTACTTTTTTCGTTGGCGAAGGCAATATCGGCAGTGCGCCAGAATTCCAGGAGTTCGCCTCTGGCAATGACGAGCCGCGGCGTTTGCTACGGCTGAATGTGTACTTTGACAACCCCATCCCACGCGAGGGCAGCTATGAAGATCGGGGCGGCTATTGGGCGCCGGTTGAGCTCTGGCACCGTGAGGCTGAACACTGGAGCACCCTGTACCAGAAAGGCATGCGCGTACTGGTCGAAGGTCGTACGGTGCGCGATGAGTGGGAGGACAGCGAAGACAATGCGCGGGTGACCTTCAAGATCGAGGCCCGTCGAGTCGGCATCCTGCCTCACCGGGTGCACAGCGTGGTCATGCGGGAACGCTCCAGTGAACCGACGACCGCTCAAAATACTGAGCAGGCCAGCTCGCCGACCTCGAAACCCAGGAAACACAGAGGGCAATCACCTAAGGCCTGAACGACTTCAGGCATAAAAATTGCGCCTTTGCGCGAAGTTCCTGGCCTGTCATTGCTCGCGGCTCATGAAGCCCCCCACCCAGTTACAAACGCTCCAATAAGGTAGCAGCTTCAGCCCATTCAAAGCCGCCCTCACCGACTAATATGAGGAACCTGCCATTCGGGTTTCTCATATCTCGCACCTGCTACTTCGAACAACGCTGCTCCGAACTCAATCCGGAGTAGTTATATGCGCCTCTTCCTCTGCGAAAAACCTTCCCAGGGTCGTGACATCGCCAAGGTTCTCGGAGCCACTCGGCGTGGTGATGGTTGCCTAATCGGCCCCGAGACAACTGTCACCTGGTGTATCGGCCACCTACTGGAGACGGCCCCGCCTGAAACCTACGGCATTCAGTACAAAAACTGGTCGTTGGATCATCTACCTATCATTCCCGTGCAGTGGCAGGTCGAGGTCAAACCCAAGACTGCCGCGCAGTTCAAAATCATCAAACGCCTGCTCAGCGAAACCACCACCGTTGTCATCGCAACCGACGCCGACCGAGAAGGTGAGATGATTGCCCGCGAGTTGCTGGAGCTCTGCAAGTATCCAGGCTCCGTTCAGCGCCTCTGGTTGTCCGCCCTCAACGAGGCGTCGATTCGCAAAGCCCTCTCCTCGCTGAAGTCTGGTCAGGAGACCTTCCCGCTCTATCACTCGGCCCTCGCCCGCAGCCGTGCCGACTGGCTGATCGGCATGAACCTCAGTCGTTTGTTTACCCTTCTTGGTCGGCGGGCAGGCTACGACGGCGTTTTGTCAGTGGGGCGCGTCCAGACACCCACCTTACGTCTGGTGGTCGATCGGGATCGTGCGATTGCCGGCTTCGTCCCGGTACCTTACTGGAACATTGAGGTACACCTATCGTCGATGGGCCAGCGATTCATCGCGGCGTGGTTACCGCCATGCTCAGGACGGGACGAGTCGGGGCGTTGCCTACAACAAGTGCTTGCCCATCACGCGGTCCAAACAATCACCGACGAGAAGTCCGCCACGGTAATCTCGTTACATACTGAGCACTTCCGAGAACCGCCGCCCCTGCCCTTCGACCTAAGCACGTTGCAGGAAGTCTGCTCGCGTAAGCTGGGGCTCGGCGTCCAGGAAACCCTGAACATCGCCCAAGCCCTGTATGAAACCCACAAAGCCACCACCTACCCGCGCAGCGATTGCCGCTATTTGCCAGAGAATATGTTCAACGAGGCTCCCGCGGTACTAGACGCCCTGCTCAAAACGGATCCTGCACTCAGACCTGCATTCGAGGACCTCGATCAATCATTGCGCTCCCGCGCATGGAACAATGCCAAGGTCACTGCGCACCACGGCATCATCCCCACCATCGAACCGGCAAACCTGGTGCGGATGTCCGAACAAGAACGCCATGTCTACGAACTGATCCGTAGCCACTACCTAGTGCAGTTTCTTCCGCATCATGAGTTTGATCGGACCCAGGTCGAACTGGCGTGTGGCGAAGAACGATTGACCGCTGTGGGCAAACTGATCTTGGTCCAGGGCTGGAAAAGCTTACTCTCCGAAAACACCGAGGAGGATGAGCCCAGTCACAAATCCCAAGTCTTACCCATCTTGCAAAAGGGAGCGCAGTGCGCAGTGGACAATGCCGAACTCAAATCCATGCAAACGGCCGCTCCTAAACCTCTCACCGAGGGTGATCTGATCAAGGCGATGAAAAACGTCGCCAAGCTTGTCAACGACCCACGCCTGAAACAGAAACTTCGGGACACCACCGGTATCGGAACCGAAGCCACACGAGCCGGCATTATCAAAGGGTTAATTGATCGCGGTTATTTGCTGAAGAAAAAACGCGCCTTGATGGCCACCGCCGCGGCCCATACCCTGATCGAGGCGGTACCAGCAGCAGTCGCAGATCCGGGTATGACCGCAATCTGGGAACAGGCGTTGGACGAAATCGAAGCGGGACGCCTGACCCTAGATGCGTTCGTTGCCAAGCAGGCGAACTGGATTGCGCAGTTGATCGCACACTGCCGCTCGCTCACGTTGGCAATAGCGCTCGAAACGAACCCAGGCTGTCCCATGTGCAACGCCTCAATGCTCAAACGAAAGGGCAAATCAGGACCGTTCTGGTCATGCTCCCGATATCCGGATTGCAAAGGCACTGTGTCAATCAGTAAAGATACGCGTCGCTCATAATGTTCCATGGGGCGATAACCATGAAAATGGTGCGTTCTCCGCCTTGACCTAGTCCCATCCTCTCTGCTGTAGTGGCTCAGGGTAATCGCCAACGGCAACCCAAGGCCGATTAGCTCCGGGCAGTTCGGTCAAACTCTTCGAGTTCGGAGTCTCCTCTTCTGCGGGATCTCGTTCCCGTTTTGTGCTCGACCTGATTGTGGTGGCGGATGACCACTGTTGCCTCTACCCGGCAATAGCGGTCATCCGCTTCGGCGATCGTATTCAGTCCCGGAGCCCACCGGGGAAACAAGGGGCACCCTTTGTGCGCGGATGCGTGCCAGCATGTTCCGACCCAGGCCACGACAAGGATCGGTTGACGAATCATTGCGCAGTTCAACCAAGTTTTGCGAGGAGCTTGTCGACTGCGTAAGACCGTCAAAGGTGGCTTTTCTGTTCCTTGCCTGACACTCCGTCAGGCCCACTCTTCATTTTGTTCATGCCAGTGAATACCACTCTAATCCAGGCGTAAAAAATCGGGTTGCAGCGTCTTGACGCTCCCCTTTGACAGGCTTATACAAAGGGCGTGGTTCGCTGTCGTTGACAGCCCAGCCCAGGTGGCCAGAACCTTCAAGGCTACGCCACGTTCGTGGTGGTTTACCCAAGTGCGATTAGCGTTCGGAAGCTCGCGCGGTTGCCGCTTCAGCGGTGATGAATGCCGACTAGTCCATGCCTGTGGATTACCACCGCAAACGCTCCTCTACTGCACAGCTATTCCTTCAGAAGCATCATTCTGATGGTCATCGGTTTGCCGGTGACGAGTCGTTCATCGCTCGACTTCATCTTACCCACCCTGACGGGGGCTCACTTTCCCGTCAGGGGCTGTGCGTCGCCGTTTTCCCTTGAAACAGGAGAACCACCATGGCCTACGCCAACCAATCCCAAGAAGCGACCTCTTACTTCAACCTGCACACCGTCGGTATCGGCTACCTCAACCGTGTTCGTGAAGTACAGGTCCGCCGCGGTCAGCCATTCATGGCCTGCGATATCGCAGCCTTGCATGGTGCCACTGATGCAGTGGAGTACACCCGCTTTGATTGCAAAGTCGCTGGTGGCGAAGCTGACCGTTTGATTCGTCTCTATATGGACGCCGTCAAGGCCGAGAAAAAGGTCTTGCTGTCGTTCCGTATTGGTGACCTGTGGATCGACCCATTTCTCTATGAGAAAGGCGATAAACAAGGCCAACCTGGCGCCAGCCTGAAAGGTCGTTTGCTGTTCATCGACTGGATCAAGGTCAATGGCAAGTTCGAATACAAAGCGCCCGCCAGGCAGGAAGCAACAGCACCTGCTGAGCAAGCGCCAAACCGTGAGCCGTCCCCAACTTCGGCTGATGCCGAAGTTGAGGATACCGACAACCCTACAGACTCCAGGATTGAACCGGAATCTCCAACCACTCCCCGCACGGCCCGCCGTGTCGCCACACGTGCTGTTCAGTCCGTCTGAACAATCCATGATGTTTTACATCAAGGCGCTCAATCGAGCGCCTTTTCTTCAACCAGCACAGGAGAACCAATATGGAATCCTTCTGGCTTTGCGACGACTGCCTGTTCGGTGCGGCTTACGAGGACTACAGCACGTTATCGCTGTATTACTCGCCAGATGAGACCGAACAACGTATCGCCGCGATACACCGGGGGCTGGTTCGCTTATTGCCCATCAGTGCCGACTTCGATCCCGAAACCGGCTGGGGAATAAGATCCTTTTCTCCATTGCCTTGCGACGGTTGTGGTTCACCTCTGCACGGTCAACGCCACCGATACACTCGGCTGTAAACCCTACATCACCTGCAAACGCCTGCAACTCCACACCCACCCTGGGGAAACCACTCCCCTCGGGCGTGTACCCCTGATTATTCCCTTCGGAGGTAGCGCCATGAACACCCCACTCACACTGATTGAGACCTCGGATTTCGAGGCTGATCGCATTATCCAAGAAAACCAGCTGATCGACGAAGCGCTGCATATTCTGGATCGTCGACTGTTCAACCGCGGTCCTAAACTGACGTCACCTGAAACCGTGACCTCTTACCTAAAACTGCAGCTTACACAACAAGAACATGAAGTCTTTGGTGTGATTTTTTTTGACGCCCAGCACCGGGTGCTGGCGTTTGAAATCCTCTTTCACGGCAGCATTGATAGCGCCAGCGTTTACCCCCGCCAAGTCGTTAAGCGTTCCCTCGCGCATAACGCTGCAGCCGTCATTTTTGTTCACAACCACCCCTCAGGGTGTACAGAGCCCAGCCAGGCGGACCGTGTTTTGACCGTACGGCTGAAAGAGGCCTTGGCCTTGATCGACGTGTGCGTACTGGATCACTTTATCGTGGGTGAAGGTCGCCCGCTCTCCCTTGCCGAATACGGATGGCTTTAAACCTCACAGGCGCCTACGGGCGCCTCGTTTATTTTCATTCTGGAGCACGCTCATGAACCCCACACACCAAGCCCCCACCCTGCTGATCGCCTCAAATCCATTTACTCGGGGCTACGACAAACTTTATATCGAACGGTTGTTACTGATCTTCTACGAGGATGGCTGTCCTCCCTGCTTTCGGCCTATGCACGACTCCCAGGAGCATCTGTCCGACGATACGTTGCAACTGGTCCCCTGCATCTTCAATGATGATTTCGCCTTGATCAGCGAAGGCCAATCCATTCTGAATGAATTGGATGGTTGCTGCCCGTCCAACGGACTGGTGCACCAGGTGGTCTATGCCGTAATAGGCTAAGTGTTCAACGAGCAGTGCCACGTCGCGGACTTTGACTCCTTGGAAGAAGCCAAGTCCGTGGTCCATCGTTTGAGTTTCGAGACTGGACGCTACAGCCGAGCTTGGGAGATCAGTACCGCACACCTCACTGAAGAAGCATTGCGCTACTTGGAACGCGGGGCGGACTATTTCGACTCTAGCCCAACCGGGCTGCTGTTCGAACCCTTTGTCCTGAAGGACTGCAATGGCAGTCGGGTGTAAGCTGATCGGCACGCCCTGGACAGACGATAACCTGATAAAAATCGAGGGCTGTTCTTACTCATCGCTGAGGCAAGAGCAACTCGATGCTAGTACGCCGGCAGCCTTGGTCAACGTACTGTATATGGCGGCATTGGCGGATGTGCGATTGTTGATCTTCGACCCCGACGCTGATGTCTTGGATGGACTAGCTATCTATGATGCAGAGCAAAGTATTTAGCGTTAACACGACCTGCCATAAATCGGATTTCTCACTGAATCGATCCTTCACCTCATGTCAGGTTCTGTACTGAATCTGACATGAGGTTTTTTCATGGAGCGTTTTTTTACGCCTGTCTGCCTGCTGTTTTTTTTGAGTGCCTGCAGCGCGCAAATTTCCACCCCATTGCCGACTAATCCAAAGATCGACAGTGGCTCCAATCGGACCCAATTATCAAGGAGCCCGGCCGAAGCAAACCATCCGGCGGAGATCCGTTATGGTCGCTATACCCTGGTGAGCACAGAGCCCACTACGGAGCAACGTGATCTTCTCGCTCAAATAATTGATGTGAGCATACCGTCCAACCTTAATCCCTCGGTAGAGGAGGCGATGCATTACGTGCTGCAGCGCTCGGGTTATTCGCTCTGCCCTACCACCGAACCAGTAAAGACACTTTTCACTCGGCCTCTGCCTGCAGCCCATTACCGACTCGGCCCGATTGCGTTACGCAGCGCACTACAGGTACTGGCTGGCTCCGCCTGGCAACTCACGACCGATGAGGTCAGCCGTTCGGTCTGCTTCGAACAGCAGAAAGCTGATGTCGGCATCGTGCGGGCTACACCAGACTCGTCCCATCAGGCGGAGGCACGTCCATGAAAGCCTCGACGTTTCAAACCATAATTGTTGGCTTACTTTGCCTGGCAGTCGCCGGGCTGAGCGGCGGTTTGTTTAACCAGTATCAGCGCATGGCCGAGCTACAGAGTACGAACACCCAGCGCTTCCAAACTTTGGACACCTTGCAACGTGATTTAAGCGCGCTCAGGGACGCACAGGAGAAACTGCAGTACTCGCTGAAAGACCTGAAGCAGATGGTCGATACAGGTGAGCAACAGGCCAATACCCTCGATCCGATGCTGGATCAGTGGGCGCAAGAGATACAGGAGATGCGCGACGGTCTGGCAGAGCGCGCCACCGTGAAAGATCTGACAGCTCTAAGCGGACGCTTTGAGCACGTCGAACAGCAGCTACTGGAGCTCAAGACTCAGCCTTCCCTACCACCGCCAACCTCTTCCGCGAACAAGCCGAAAAAGACGGCTCCCCCAAAACCCGTCCCGCTATCGCCACCGTTCTCGGTGTTGGGTGTCGAGTCCCGCGGAGGTGAGCGCTTTTTGGCAGTCGCACCTCATGACAGTAGCTCTCTCATAGATGTTCGGCTGCTGCATGCCGGCGAGCAGTTCGGAGCCTGGCACCTGAAAGTGCTGGAGCCGCACTCAGCCATCTTCTCGGTGGTCGCTCAGCCAGACCAGACCGTGCAACTCCCTTGAGAAGCGATCATGAACAGAGCGCCACTACTCCCCGTCGTCTGTCTCGCGTCGCTGCTGGCCATAGGCGCTGCGATGGGCACGCCTGTCACGACACCGTCGCGGATCCAGGACACACAATCCATTCCGCTGGGACGCTTGCACGCTGAACAGGCTGCAAGCTGGGGTCTGACGGAGCAGGAGTGGACGCGCTTCGAGCAGATCCAAACCGGCCCACGTGGTTTCTGGAGCCCGAAGCTCGATCCCTTGACCGCCCTAGGGGTTGAGGCCCAGACCGACCAAGAGCGCCAGCGCTATGCTGAATTACAGGTAGCACTGGAAGCCAAACGCGCCGAGCGTGAATTGGCCTACCAAAACGCTTACACCGCGGCCTGGACCAAGCTGTTTCCTGGTCAGCTACCGATCCAGGGCATGGCATCTTCTTCCCCTACCAGCTCATCAGTCGCCCCGCGCCCAGCCCTTTTTGTAGAGGACCACTGCCCTGCATGCACCGCTGAAGCACAACGTTTGCAGAACAGTGACACGGCGTTCGATATCTACCTAGTGGGCAGCCAAGGCCAAGATGAACGCGTCCGCAGTTGGGCTCGGCAAGCGGACATCGATCCGGCTAAGGTTCAACGCGGGCAGATCACCCTGAACCATGACCGTGGTCGATGGTTCAGCCTGGGGGCTCCGGGGCCATTGCCCGCCACATTTCAACAGGTGAATGGACAATGGCAACGTCTCGATTGATTGCTATTGCGCTCCTGCTGACGGTGCACACGGTTCGGGCTAACGAACTTCCGCCTCCGGCTTATCAACTGGCGGCGCATGACGCCAACATCCCTTCTACGGTGTTGTTCGCGATTGCCTTACAGGAGAGCGGTATTCGCGTCCGTGGTCGACTGCTGCCGTGGCCTTGGACCCTAAATATCGCCGGAACACCCTACCGTTTCCCCACTCGCCAGGCCGCATGTCACGCCTTGCTCCAGGCGCTCACACAATATGACGCTAAACGGGTCGACGCCGGACTTGGGCAAACCAACCTGGGTTATCACGGACAACGTTTTTCCAGTCCCTGCGAAGCTCTCGAACCCTACCGCAATCTAGCTGTGACTGCCGCCCTGCTGCAAGAGCATCACGCCGTCACCGGTGACTGGGTTTCAGCCGCTGGGCGTTATCACCGCCCTGCGGGAGGTTTACCCGCCGCGCGCTACCGCGATGGATTCTCCCGGCAACTCGCACGGCTACAGGCTTCCGCTGAACAAGGCACACCACCATGAAACGAATTCCTACTGCCTATTACTTCTCCCTGCTCTTGGCTGCTTTCGCCCAGTCGAAACAATCCGTTGCAGAGGACCAGTTTGGCGGCTTCACCCGTCCCCATCTTCAAGTTGCTAGGCCGCCCATAAACAACAATCTCCAGCCTGGTCGCGCCATGCATACGGACTTGTCCACATTTGCCGATGAAACCTGGATATTACCCGTTCGCAGCTCCCTCTTGAGCCCCGGCCAAATCACGTCTCGCGCCCTAAACATGCCGGGCTTACGGCCATTTTTCCTGGTGGGTGAGGATACCCAATCACTGGCTTGGTTGCGTCAACGCGCGACTGAGCTGCAGGAAATCGGCGCGGCTGGCCTTGCCGTCGAAGTGGCCGATACCGGAGCCTTGGCTCGGATCCGAGCAGCCGCTCCTAGTGTCACCATCCTACCGGTCAACGGTAACGACATCGCCACCCGCCTGCAGATTGAGCATTACCCTGTCTTGATCACTGCCACATCATTGGAGCAGTGAGTAAGGTCATGGCCGAGCATGCGATGGAGTCCAAGCTCCGTCCCGCGGTGGAGCTTTACACGGTAGCAATTTGCATCGCTGCCGCAGTACTGTGCGTGTACTCGCCCTGGGCTGTGGCCCTGTCACCCGAGATCGGGCTGGTTGCGGCGCTGGCCTATACCCTATTCGGCCTGATCCGCCTGCGACAAGCATGGGAGGTGTTGCGCTATCGGCGCAATATCCGTCGGCTATCCCGCTACGAGCTGACCAGTCGGCAGATTCCGGTCAGTTGTAAGCGTCTGTTCATGGGCCGCGGGTTTCGCTGGACCCGCCTGCATACCCAGCGCTTGGTCGAGGCTCAGGATCCAGCGGTCGCACATTATGTCGACCAACCGACCTGCTATCGCCTGGCCCGTGGACTCGAACGGTCCCTTGAGCATGCACCGTTTCCGCTATCGACATTGGCTCGTGTCACCGCCTGGGACAGTGCCGTCAATCCGTTGCGCCCTTTACCACCGGTAGGAGGCTCGCCATTGCTGCATGGGGTCGAGCCCGATGAGACGCAAGTCAGTCTGCCACTGGGCGAACGGGTCGGTCACACGCTGGTGCTGGGCACAACCCGCGTCGGCAAGACGCGACTCGCTGAGGTGTACATCACCCAGGACATTCATCGCATTGAACATGAGGTAGTGATTGTCTTCGACCCGAAGGGCGATGCCGACTTGCTCAAGCGCATGTACGTCGAAGCCAAACGCGCCGGCCGGGAGAAAGAGTTTTATGTCTTCCATCTGGGCTGGCCAGAAATCTCCGCCCGCTACAACGCGGTGGGACGTTTCGGACGTATTTCTGAAGTGGCATCTCGCATCGCTGGGCAGCTCAGTGGTGAAGGTAACTCTGCGGCCTTCCGTGAGTTCGCATGGCGTTTCGTCAACATCATTGCCCGGGCTTTGATCGAATTGGGCCGGCGTCCGGACTACCTGCAGATCCAGCGGCATGTGGTCAACATCGATGCGCTGTTCATCGAATACGCCCAGCAGTTTTTCGCCAAGACCGACCCGAAGGCGTGGGAAGTGATCGTCCAGCTCGAAGGTAAGCTCACAGAGAAGAACATTCCCCGGCATATGATAGGACGCGAAAAGCGGGTGGTGGCCATCGAGCAATACCTGGCGGTGAAGCGTGTATTTGATCCCGTAATGGACGGACTGCGTTCAGCGGTGCGCTACGACCGCACTTACTTCGACAAAATCGTGGCCTCGCTACTGCCGCTGCTGGAGAAACTCACTACCGGCAAGACCGCTCAGTTACTGGCTCCCAACTACACCGACCTGGATGACCCGCGGCCGATATTCGACTGGATGCAGATCATCCGAAAACGCGGCATCGTCTACGTTGGCCTGGATGCGCTGACTGATGCCGAAGTGGCCGCCGCCGTGGGCAATTCAATGTTCGCCGACTTGGTCTCGGTAGCGGGACATATCTACAAACATGGCATTGACCATGGGCTGCCTCAATCTGGCAACGCTGGTGACAAACTGCCAATCAACCTACATGCCGATGAGTTCAACGAGTTGATGGGCGATGAGTTCATTCCGCTGATCAACAAGGGGGGCGGTGCCGGTATCCAGGTAACCGCCTATACCCAAACCCTCAGCGATATCGAAGCACGTATAGGCAACCGCGCCAAGGCCGGCCAGGTGGTGGGCAATTTCAACACCCTACAGATGCTGCGGGTGCGCGAAACCGCAACCGCGGAACTACTCACCCAGCAGTTGCCCAAGGTTAATGTGCTGACCAAAACATTGGTCTCGGGTGCGACCGACACCTCCGATCCGGAGGCCAATACGGACTTCACCTCGTCCTCACAGGACCGTGTCAGCAGCACCAGCGTTCCGCTGATCGAGCCTGCTCACATCGTCAGTTTGCCCAAGGGGCAAATGTTCTCCTTCCAGGCCGGTGGTCAGCTCTGGAAAGTCCGCATGCCGTTGCCAAAACCCTCCAACGACGATGCCATGCCCAAAGACCTGCAGGAACTAACTCAACGGATGCGAGCGGCCTACAACGCGCAGGCGGGACAATGGTGGAGCGCCAGTGGTGGCGGCCCAACTACCAACTTCGATTTAGATCAGGTGGGATAGCCCGGCCCCACCACAGGTTTCGATCAACCGAATACGCACTCGGCAGGAGTCATGCCTAAATCAAAATCTGCAGAGCGTAATGGAGTGAACGATGGCGACTTTCGCCCACAAACAGCCACCACAACCGATCCACCGCCCGGGGTTGATTATCTCGGCAATCAGCCTAGTCCTGCGCATCATCGGTGCGCTAATGGCGTCGTTGGTGTTTTCGATCCTCATCGAGTTCGCCGGCCTGCTGCTGGTCTGGGGCGATCAGGGTTGGCATCACAGCCAGGCAATGTTGAATAGTGAATTGGGATGGCTCAGCGAGCACTTCAAAGATTCACTCATCCTCCAACAACCTGGACAGACGATTGGCCGGTGGCTGGATTTCCTCAATCAGTGGCTTCTGGTCAAAGCTGGCTTTGCGGATTTTACCCAGCAGGCGCGAGTGTCAAGCCAAGGCAACGGCCCTTGGGGCTGGATCAACCAGCTTTACGTGAGCATTGAGGATTTCGTGCTGGCCGCAGTTTACGTGACCTTTACCTTCGTGGTACGCCTGACCATTCTGGTCCTGGCCGCCCCACTGTTTCTAATGACCACGTTTACTGGTTTTGTCGATGGGTTGATGCGACGCGACCTGCGCAAGTTTGGGGCAGGTCGCGAAAGCAGTTTTGTCTACCATCGTGCTAAACGAGCCGTGACAACAGTGCTGCTCGTGCCCTGGATCATTTATCTGTCTCTCCCCTTTTCGCTCAATCCACTCGCTATTTTTTTACCGTGCGCCGCAATGTTGGGGATAACAACGGCGATCACCGCCGCAACATTCAAGAAATATCTTTAAAATTTGACGCCCCTTTTTTTCAAAGCATTAGATATGACTGGAGTTCGTACTCGCTTTTTTGCAGGCCGTGACGATTGCACTCATAAAATCCTGGTACTTAGGCTGAATCCAGTCACCTCGCTTCTGATGTTCAGAGAAGGGTTTCGAAAACATGAAATTAACCATGCCTTTGATTTGATGCTCCGTATCAGCTGTCCCAAACTCCACCCCCGCACTCTCGACATATGAATGTCGATGCCGCAGGACATCAGAGAGCGTATCGTCCAGCGTTTGCCCTACTAAAACATAACCGGCTTTCTGCTTATATTGCCGGGAACCGTCACATACCTGCAACATATCGACATCCCCTAGGCCTAACAAAGTCCCCTTCTTATTGAAGTTATTAAGATCCGCTAGAGCATCCGCCATTGGACCACTCCCAATCGGAAGGGCATCAGGGTTATGCTGTGACTGCTTAATTATCGCGCGCTCAACTCGACTAGTGAGCACAAACTTAACATACCAGGGATCAAAATATTTCAATGGCAAGTCATCAGGTATTTCCCGATATGCAATACCTAGAGGAATTAGCCCACCAAAAGGAGCCTCGAGATCTTTTTTCCAACTCAGCTCTTCTATTCTTTTAAAATATTGAGTGAGGTATACATCGTCATCATGCACCGCCTCCAGAACGCTCACCAAATGCTCAATCGACTTAAAGCCGATCCAAGTCATACGCAGACCTGTATCAGCGAAAAACAACCGAAGCTCTTCGAGGGCACTTAATGCGTCAGCAGATTTAATATTTCCACGACGCCCCATATGCTCATATAAGGCTACAGGAGTCACAGCCAAGTAGGTTTCTCGGTCGCTCCAGCCTGTTACAAATCTGGTGAACGCAGTATATGATAACGCCTGCAAATCACGATTCGGCTTAGTTGCTCTATGTTTAAAAGACTGAATTATGCTGTTATCAAGAACCAAATGCATTGGTCCTTCTAGCTCGTAACTGACAGCGTATTTTCTTGCGAATTTCTCAGTCGATATATAAAACTCAAGAATTTCGTGGTCAGTGCGGCCACGCAGACACTCTGCGACCTCAACTATCAATTTTTCTTTAACTCCTTCCACCACTATCATCCTTAACGACAACTGAATAAAAACCGATCGTAGCCAGCTCGATTAATTTGCTGACGTTCACTCTTCCCTCGGAGATCTTAATTCCAGACCAACGTCGGGACCACCACAATGTCCGTTTTTCCTATTCGTGTTCTCATGCTCACTGTGATCGCATTTCACAGCGACTGCTTTGCTGCGGGCGAGCATGAGCAGCAACTCAGTCTACTCATCCGACAGCTAGATACTCTCGACACGTTGGTACTACGGGTCTCGCGTGACGAAGCACCAGAGTCAAATACACGTTACCGCTTTGACTATCCCCGCCTAACTCAAGACATCCAGCGCATCCGCCAGGGTGTGCAGGACTATCTCTCCCCCTCTCGCGCTCAACCCCGCGACTCCACTGAGTTGGTCGGAGAATACCGTCTCGACACCCCATCCGCAGAGTCCTCGCCGTGAGCATGACTGACGCCCAGACCGCCGCCTTTCAAAACGCTTCCGGCTTCTCGGCACAGAGCAGCTCGAAACTGTGGCTGTCCTTGGTTCTCGTCCTGGCTTTGCTGTGGTGTGCCTGGGTGATGTGGACGGCTTACCGGGGCTGGGCGACAGGAAGCATGCGCTTTGGTGCCTTTGGCGGCAGTGCTGCGCGCGTACTGCTCGCCTTGCTGATTTTGATGTTCTTCACCCTGTCCTAATATCGGAGATCGCGATCATGCTCAAGTGCCTTGTCCCTATCAAAAACAACCTGCGTGATCGTACAAGCCAACGCTTGATCGGTCTGCTGCTGGTCCTTGGTCCAGGCCTAGCTTTTGCCGAACTACCGACCATGGAGGCGCCTTCCCGAGGCGAAGGTTCCGGGCTGATCGAGACGATCAAAAACTACGCCTACGACGGCGGCATTTTGCTCGGTCTACTGATTGCCCTGCTCGCGTTTCTCGGCGTGGCCTGGCACTCCCTGACCGTATTCGCCGATGTCCAAAACCAGCGCAAGACCTGGAAAGACCTTGGCGCGGTAGTTGGTATCGGCGCCCTGTTGGTAGTGATCATCATCTGGTTCCTCACCAAAGCTGCCGCGATTCTGTGAGGTTGGCATGAACGACACTATCGAACGCCTTGCCGACGGCACTTTGGTCTTTCTGCCAGAGCGACTCAATCGTGATCCAGCCGTATTGCGCGGTTTAACCAATGATGAAATGTGGGTAGCCCTAGGCTCCGGCGCCGTCATTGGCCTGCTGGTGGGCATTCCTCTGGCGATCGTCACCGCCTCGATTGCCGTGGCGCCGACCAGCATGATCGCAGGCATGACAGTGGTCTTATTGATCGGGGGCACGCTACTGCGTCGGGCCAAACGGGCTCGTCCGGAGACCTGGTTGTACCGCAAGCTCGAATGGATACTCGCCAGCCGTTGGCGCCTGGGGCGTGGAAGTTTGATTCTCCACTCCGGTGCCTGGGCGGTTCGCCGTTCACGTCGACTGCGCCCTGCCCTGTCCCGGTGGCAGCCATGAGTCGATTTCGAAACAAGGTCGATGCCCAACAGGCCCATATCTTCAGCCTGCGTCTGGCGATAGTGATGCTCGCCCTGCTCAGCGCCGGACTATGGTATGGCTGGCGCTCAGCACCAACCGATCTGACCGTGCACGTCCCCCCTGATCTGCGCTCGGGCAGCACGCGCAAGTGGTGGGATGTTCCCCCAGAGAATGTGTATGCCTTTGCCCTTTACATCTTTGGCCAACTCAACCGCTGGCCCTCGGATGGCGAGCAGGATTATCGCCGCGCCATCTATGGCTTGCAGTCCTACCTGACACCCGCCTGCAAGGCCTTCCTCGACGGCGACTACGAGTATCGCAAGGCCGCCGGCGAACTGCGTCAACGGGTGCGTGGCGTCTACGAAATTCTAGGCCGAGGCTACAGTGAAGATCCGGAACTGCGGGTCAAGCAACTCGATCGCGACAGTTGGTTGGTCACACTCGACCTTAACGCTGATGAGTATTACGCCGCCGAACCGGTGAAACGGGTGGTCGTGCGTTATCCGTTACGGGTGGTGCGTTTCGATCTGGACCCCGAACGCAATAAGTGGGGCCTTGCACTGGATTGCTATCAGGGTACGCCGCAAAAAATCTCACTGCCTGAAGGTGATCCATGAAGCGGATTTCTACCCTGGGACTCACCCTCACACTGATGCTATCGGGCGCTGCAGCGCAGGCCGTCGAACTGATGCACTGGGAACGCCTACCGCTCGCGGTCCCACTGGTGATCAATCAGGAACGAGTGGTCTTTGTCGATGAAGCTGTTCGTGTCGGCGTGCCTCCCACTCTGAAGGATAAACTGCGCGTGCAATCAACCGGAGGCACGCTGTACCTGCGCGCGTCGGAAGCCATTGCACCGACACGACTGCAACTGCAATCGGTCAAGACGGGCGAGATCATCCTCTTGGATATCGCGGCCACGCCTGGCGATCAACCCCTGGAGCCCGTGCGTATTCTCAAGAATGCTCCGATGCAAGCTATCGAGTCTGAATCGAGCACCGTCCCTGTTCCAGAACGTACGCCGATCCCGGCCGCTTTGACGCGCTACGCCGCGCAAAGCCTGTACGGCCCGCTGCGCACCGTGGAGTCCCTGCCCGGCGTACGCCGCGTCCCGCTCAAGCTGCGCACCGAACTGCCGACCCTGCTGCCGAGCGAAAACGTTTCCAGCACACCCATCGCCGCCTGGCGGCTCGGTGACTATTGGGTGACGGCCGTGAAGTTGCGCAATCGAGGTACAGCGACGGTGCAACTAGATCCGCGTCAGCTTCAGGCAAAGCTGTTCGCCGCGACCTTCCAGCATGCTTTCCTCGGGCCGGTCGGCAGTGCGGAAGACACCACGATTGCGTACCTCATCACTCGCGGTGCCGGCCTCGAACACGCCGTGATGCTTCCGCCCGTTGCGCGAGGTGCTTACGATGAAGGCTAACGCCTTGCTCAAATGGCTGGTACCGGCTGCGCTGCTGGGCGTGGTGCTGATCATCATGAAAAGCTGGGTCGCGGGAGGCAGCACGCCTTCTCCAGAGCACCCAGTTGATCAGGGCGATATTCAATTATCTGCCGAGCAAGCCAAGTCGCTCGGCATTGCGGGCGATACCCCACGCGATACCGTCGCCACCCTGGTCGGCCAGGTGAAGGCCATGCGCAGCGACATGCTCGGTTTGAAGAAGCATAACGATTCACTACAAACAGAGAACAACCGCCTGCGCGAACGGGAAAACAGTGTCGATTCGCGTATCCAGACGGCGCTTGGCAGCGTGACACAGCAGGTCGACGAAGGCCGTCGACAAGCCAACGAGGCCCGACTTAAAGCAGAACTAGACAGTCGTCAGGCTCGCGGTCTACTAACGCAATTGCAGGAGCAGTTGTCGGGGCTGGCCGGCAAAGGCAAGGACATGCCGATCGGATTGGGGCTTGAGCCGGGCGATGGGGACCAGTTCGAAGGGCTGCATTCTGCCAACGATGCGCTGCAGTGGATTGAACCTTCGGATGCTCCCTCCACCGAAGCCCGAGGCAAAACCAAGACCTCCTCCGCACCGAGTCTGCCTACTGCCTTCAACTCACTGGAGGGTTTGAAGGACAATGCCATCGACCGCAGCCAGAAGCAGTTACGCGAGGTCACCAAGGGTGAGCGTGACCTGACGCGATCCGGTGATCGTACCGAAGGTGCGAAGCCGGTCTACACCATTCCCGAAAATGCGACATTAATGGGCTCGGTCGCCATGACCGCGCTGATTGGCCGAGTCCCGGTGGATGGCACCGTGAATGATCCCTATCCCTTCAAGGTGCTGGTCGGTCCGGAGAACCTGACGGCCAACGGCATCGACCTGCCAGACGTCGCGGGTGCTGTGATGAGCGGCACGGCGTCCGGTGACTGGACCCTGTCTTGCGTACGCGGACAGGTCGAGTCGATCACTTTTGTATTTACCGATGGCACCATCCGCACGGTGCCTCAGCCGAAAGCGGTAGCCAGCCGCAATGCCTCCACCACCCAGAGCTCAAACACCGACAAGATCCGCGGCGGACTCGGTTACCTGTCCGATCCGTATGGCATTCCCTGCATCGTCGGCGAGCGCCGCTCGAACGCCCAGCAGTACCTCGGTAGCCAGAGCCTGATCACTGCTGCCGGCGCGGGCGTCGCTGCATTGCTCGGGAATGAGCAAAACAACAGCAGCGTGATCAGCTCGGGCGGCAGTGCCTTCGGGGTCACCAGCAGCAGTGGCAATAGCGCACTGAATTCAATTCTCAGTGGTGGGGTCAGCGACATCCGAGAGTGGGTCAACAAACTGTATGGCGAAGCCTTTGCGGCCGTGTACGTGCCACCGGCAGCAGAAGTAGCACTGCACCTCGACCATGAGATCACCATCGACTACGAGCCTAAGGGCCGGAGCGTTCGCCATGAAAAAGATCCTACCTCTCTATCTGACCTGGATTAGCTTGCTCTGCTGGGTCCTGACGGGGTGTTCCACAGACAAGGACACACTTTTGCCGCATGGCGAGCAAACCATGCTGGACATCTGGAACGGTGCCGGCTCACAGGGTACTCAACAGCTACTGTTGGATGCTCGGCAACAGTTGCGCCGCCCGTTGGCTCAAACAGATCTCTCCGCTGCGCTCCAGGAACCGTATACGCGTACAGCAGTGAATGAAATTCGCAACCTGTTCCCTCGTCTACCCAATCCTGATTTGGTGATGTACGTGTATCCGCATCTGAGTGGTACCGAGCAAGCACCAGTGCCGGGGTACTCGACCGTCTTTCCATTCTATCAACGGGTGCAGTACGCAATGCCGGGTGAACGCCAGGAAGATCTGTAATGTGTAGCGACGATGCGGGAAACCGCTCTTCTGCATGGAAAGCCTGGCGCAACCCATTGCGCCCACGCGCCACATTTGCCGATGAAGCTGCGTTATATGCGCACAACCCCAGCTTCACCGATCATCTGCCGTGGGTCGAATACCTCGACACCGAGCAGTGTTTTCTACTAGATGACAATCAATCTGTGGGGGCGGTGTTCGAGTTACTGCCCATCGGCACAGAAGGGCGCGAACCCGATTGGCTAATGGCAACCCGCGATGCCATAGAAGATGCCCTGCAGGATAGCTTTGACGAGCTGGATCAAGCGCCATGGGTGGCGCAGTTTTTCTGCCAGGACGACAACGACTTCACCCCCTACCTGACCAGGCTCACCGACTATATTCAGGACAACGCCCGGGGCACGGTTTTCACCGAAGCGTACCTAGAACTAATTCACAGACATCTGAAAGCCATCTCCAAGCCCGGCGGCCTGTTCGAGGATAAGGCAGTCACGCGCCTGCCCTGGCGAGGAAACAGCCGTCGGGTGCGATTAGTGATCTATCGCTGGCTTGAGTCTGAGGGTGAGGAGGCGGGACTCAACCCAGTGCAATCGCTACAACAAACTTGCGAACGTGTCGCTGTTTCGTTGCAGGCGTGCGGGGTGCAATCGACGCGAGTCGATGGCCGAGGTTTGTATGCATGGTTGCTGCCCTGGTTCAATCCAGCCCCCAAGCTCACAGATGAATCGCCCGAACATTTCTACCGCCGCGTGGCCTATCCGGAGTCTGGCGAGAGCGAGTCGCTGGAACTGCCCTTCGATCACGACTTTGCCGAACGGTTGTTCTTCAACGAACCGCGTTCGGACGTGCAGCATGGACTCTGGTTTTTTGATGATCAGCCCCACCGGGTCATGGTGGTAGATAAACTGCGCCGGGCGCCATTGATTGGTCAACTCACTGGCGAAATCCGCAAGGGAGACGCGGTGAATGCCCTGTTCGACCAGTTACCCGAGGGCACGGTGATGAGTCTGACCTTGGTGGTCAAACCGCAGGATGTACTCGAGGATCAGTTGAACCGTCTAGCCCGCAAAGCGATCGGTGAGAACCTTGCCTCGACCCAGGCCCGTCAGGATGTTGAAGAGGCTCGTGCGATCATCGGCCGTCAGCACAAGCTTTACCGTGGCACGATGGCGTTTTACGTGCGCGGTCACGATGAACAGCAGTTGCACCAACGCTCAGTCGGCCTAACGAACGCGCTGCTGGGTGCGGGGCTACAACCGGTGCGTGAGGGCGATGAAGTCGCCGCCTGCAACAGCTACCTGCGTTGGTTACCGATGGCTTACAGCCCAGCCCGCGACACACGTAACTGGTACACACGCCTGATGTTCGCCCAACACCTGGCAAACCTCGTTCCAGTCTGGGGCCGCAGCATTGGCACCGGCCACCCGGGTATCACGCTGTTTAATCGTGGTGGGTCGCCTCTGAGCTTTGATCCGTTGTCACGTTTAGACCGGGCAATGAACGGCCATCTGCTGTTATTCGGCCCCACCGGCGCCGGCAAGTCAGCGACCCTAGTCACCTTGTTGATGCAGATCATGGCTATATACCGCCCTCGCCTATTTATCGTAGAGGCTGGCAACTCGTTCGGCCTGCAGGGTGACTACTTCGCCACACAGGGCTTGTCGATCAACAAGGTCCAATTAAAACCTGGCGCCCCGGTCAGTCTTGCCCCATTCGGCGATGCCTGGCGCTTGGTCGAACAACCAGATCAGGTGGCGAGCCTTTCCATTGATGAGTGGGACGATGAAGCAGTAGCCAGTCGCGAGGACCAGCGCGATGTGCTCGGCGAGTTGGAAATCACCGCTCGCCTGATGATCACCGGTGGCGAGGCTAAGGAAGAGGCGCGACTGAGTCGAGCTGATCGCAGCTTGATCCGCGAGTGTATTCTCGATGCGGCGCAAATCTGTGTCGCAACGAACCGTCAGGTACTGACCCGCGATGTGCGCAACGCTTTACTGCGCGTCGCCACAGACTCGCGCTTACCGGAAAAACGTCGCGAACGTGCACAGGAAATGGGCGAGTCCATCGATCTCTTTTGCCAGGGCTTCGAGGGTGAGCTCTTCGACCGTGAAGGCACCCCGTGGCCGGAAAGCGATGTGACCATCGTCGACCTCGCCACTTACGCTCGCGAAGGCTATGAGGCTCAGATGTCCATTAGCTACATCAGCCTGATGAACACCGTAAACAACCTCGCCGAGCGCGACCAGTACTTGGGCCGACCAATCATCATGGTCACCGACGAGGGGCACATCATTACCAAGAACCCGCTGCTGGCGCCCTTCGTGGTCAAGGGCACGAAGATGTGGCGCAAGCTCGGCGCCTGGTTCTGGCTGGCGACGCAAAACCTTGCCGACTTTCCAACGGCTGCGCAGACCATGCTCAACATGATCGAATGGTGGATTTGCTTGAATATGCCGCCCGCGGAGATTGAGGAAATCGCACGGTTCAAAAAGCTCACGTCTGCGCAAAAAGCCTTGCTGCTGTCCGCTGGCAAGGAGCCGGGGAAGTACACCGAAGGGGTCGTGCTATCGAAAAAAATTGAGACGCTGTTTCGGGCCGTACCACCCAGTCTTTATCTCGCCCTGGCCATGACTGAGCCCGAGGAAAAAGCCGAGCGCTGGACATTGATGCAGGAGAACGTCTGCTCCGAGCTGGAAGCGGCATTTCGGGTAGCGGAACGAATCGATAGAGCGCGAGGAATAGACCCTGTATAGGTAAATCTATTCAGCGCTCTAAAACGAGATAACGGTTATTGCCGTACTCCCCGGAGACGCTGCTGAACCCTCAACAAAAATCCGGCTTCAAAGGCATCCTGACAGTCACCGACAGGGAAGGACTTGCGGGTTTGCGCCAGCTCCCACCACAGCGGAATTTCGCCAGGCGCATCAAGCCAAGCCTGGGCGCATTGCACGCCACGCTCAATCATTGAGGAAAATTCGCTACCCCACGGCGTCAAAAGACTTGGACAACCATCCGCCGGCGGAATTGAAATGTAGTTTTCGTCCATATACACCCTAAATTTCTGATTTATTTTCAGACGCAAAGGCCAGCTTCGAAAACATATAGGCTCTAGGTACCAGCCATAAGCATTCAAATCGCATAGAGCAATGCTAATGCAGACTATATCCCGTGGATTGAGAGTCCCTCAAGGCGCAATTTGCGCGCATGACTCAAGACTACGAACAGCTTCGTCTGCGGCTGGCGGAAAATATCCGCTTGATGCGACGCGTGAAAAACCTTAGCCAGGAGCAGCTCGCGCTCATGGCCGAGGTGGATCGCACCTACGTCAGTCAAATCGAACGATGCACGGGCAATCCGTCGCTGTTGGTTCTGTGCAAGCTCGCCAATATTTTGGAAATTACGGCAGATCAGTTACTTGTGGAACCCGACATCCTGCGCAGCTTCCTTCACGTCAAATAATAGTCTCACGTCTCGCAAACCCGATACACCCGCTTCCATAATTTCCGCTGACAATCTCCAGCCCCTCACCGAATCTGCCCAGGCCATACATATTGAGCCTGGATTATGACTGCCGTCTGCTCGTCAATATCTCCCGCAAAGCTAAGACCCTTGGCACTGAGCATCCTGCTGGCATGCGGTCCAAGCATGGCGCTGGACACCGGAAGCATCACGTCCTCCGTGCTTTCGCCAGACTGCCTCGAATACAGGGTCGTCGGCATTTGCTTCTGGCTGCTCTGCACACCGTTCGGCTGCACAGTCAAAACCTCGACCAAGGTTCGTCATTTCATTCCTGAACTGGTGGTCTCAAGCTACACCGCCACGGGCAATAACCCCTGGATCGAGATGGCCACCCTTTCCTCTCCCGTCAGCGGTGCGGAAGGTGGCGGCAACCTTATCACCCCGAACCCCCACCGCAACAACCTGCCCCGGTTCAAAAACGTCGATGGTATAGGCCACCCTGGCGGATGGGCAGCCACGCAACTGGCTTCACAATCCGGCTACGCCTGCGCCAGCGGCGCAACTGCATTCATGCCCTACTATTTGAGTACCTTGGACTCACTGGCCTGGCGCCATGGCATCCCGGAAAATTTCTACCCCGAGTCACTTGTGCCAGGGGTCCGCGAAGTCGGTAGTCAAGTTTTAGGAAACATGTGGGGCAACGTTTATCCCCGGCAGGGTTTTCTGGTACAGCCCGACGATTTCAAGGCAGCCGCAGTCATGGCACAACGGGCCGGTGATGTAGTTACCCGAAACTGGCAGCCGCATGTGTACTTACCACTCACACCAGCCAGACACGACGGCTACTGGCCACCTGGCCCGATCGTCGAAAACGACGCTTCGACCCACAAATGGCAATTGCTCTCCCCCCAAATTCAGCCCACGTGCGCCATCTTCCCCAGCAATCCAGTCCAGAGCGCGGATGGCGGATACGCCTGGTCGCTTTGGCGTCCCTATAGCTGCTGCAAACGTGAGGGGCAGACCTTTCTGTTCAGTATCGACTTCGAAGGAGGTGCTTCATGAGCCGGCTTCTCGCACGACCATGGTTGGGCGCGATGAGTCTGTTGTTCTGTGGACTGCTTGCCATGGCCACGCATGCCCACTCCGCCGAAGACGATTACCGCCTGGGCACTCAAGGCGAAGTGCTCGATGACCGCGTGATGTACACCATTGGTGGCGGCTCGGCAGTCGGTTCACCGAGTTCGCTCTATCGACCCAGTGGTCTCGGTGTCGGTGGTTCTTGGCGAGCGAACATGATGTGCGGAAACATGAGCCTCACCAACACCCTGCAAAACCAGCTGAACGGCGTCACCGAAGGTTTTCAGCAGATCATGGGTAGCGTCGTGCAGAACGCGACCCAAGCGGTGATGTCGCTGCCGGCGTTGATCATCCAGCGCGCCAATCCAGGACTCTATGAGTTGCTCAGCAACGGAGTGATGCAAGGTCGTATCGACTTCGACCGTTCCAAGCTGACCTGTCAGGCCATGGCCGAAAAGATGGCGGACAAAGTAGGTCAAGCCGGCTGGGGTGCACTGGCCAAGAACCAAGAAATGCAAGGCAACCTGGAGCAAACCGGCGGCGATGCAGTGGCCGCGGTGAAAAATACCGAGGCCCATAACGGCAACAATGGAGTGACCTGGGTCGGCGGTTCGAAGGCTGGTGGTGATGGGCAGACGCCCATTCGGGTGACCTCCGACGTGGTGCGTGCGGGCTACAACTTGCTGCATAACCGGACGGTGGACGACAGTGCCTCGATCAGTAGCAGCGATTGCCTGGGTGGCGCTATTTGCCAGACATGGACCTCGCCCCAAGAGGAATCCGAATGGGCCGTTCGAGTGTTGGGTGAGAGCGAAGTCGCGACCTGCGATAGCTGCGAAACCCTGCGTGCGACCGCAGGCAGTGGACTGACGCCGCTGATCCAGGAGGCCTATAACGAGCGCCTTAAGGCCTTGCAAGGGCTGTTGTCTGGCTCTCTGCCCCCTATCCCTGACAACCTGGCGAAAGCCTCCAGCCCGATGCTGCCGGTGAGCCGTGGTGTGATCGAAGCCCTGCGCGACGATCCCGATCAGGATCTGCTGGCACGACGCCTGGCTAGTGAGACGGCCCTGTCCAGCGTCCTGGACAAGGCACTGCTGCTACTGCGCACACTACTGGCAGGCAGTCACGAACCCAACATCGCCTCCGCCGAGCCGGCCCAGACCGCCATGACGAAAAACATCGACGCTTTGGAGCGTGAAATACGCCTGCTGCAGACCGAACTGCAGGTTCGACAAATGCTGGCTACCAACACCGCCAGCCTCGTGCTCGATCGACATGCGGGTGGTGCCGAGGCTTCGCGCACCGTCGAGCAAGGTGACCCTGAGCCGGGTCGACTCAATGATGCTGACGCCAGGCGCAAGTGAGCCATGAAACGCTCACCGCTATTCACTTTGCTTTCAAGTCTGGGGATTGTTGCGGTGATGATCTTGACCGCCTCACTGGCCGCCTGGATCGGTCGTACCGCGCTGGGTAGTTTCGACGCCTGGCAGCAGGCATTCGAATCCGCACAGCCTTATCTGCGGTGGTGGCGTGCGCTGCTTTACGGCGCTCTCTTTGCACTCTGGTGGGACCTGCTTCGGCGCTACCAACATCGACCACAGGATCGACGGCGCATAAAACGCATCGGGACATTAGGACTCCTGCTCTTTATCTGCGTCGAGCTCACCCGACTGTGAGGTCATTACCATGCTCATGAGCACCAACAGTTACTTGGAGTTTTACCTCTCTCTCCTGGCCTGGATCATCAACAACGGCCTCTGGAGTGTCCTGTCCGACACAGGACTGTTCGCCGCGCCCTTTGGTGCAATCATCTTGCAGGAATGGTTATCTGCCCGTCAGCAAGGCGCGGACGAAGGCAACAAGGGGCTGCTCTCGGTGCCACGGATCGAGAACCGGTTGTGGCTGGCCTACATCGTCGTCTTGTTCGGTTGCGCGCCTGTCTTTCCGTTGAGTCTCGCCTCTATGGCGTTCGATGATGCGGCGAGTCAGCGCTGCGGCGTAAGTGTGGCCAAACCAGCAGAAACCGCCTGGGGGACGACCTTCAATACCATCGGCGGGCGCTCCGCCAATGTGCCGATCTGGTGGTTTCTGGTGCATGCTTTGAGCAAAGGCGTGACTGCGGCAGCCACCGCCTCCATCCCTTGCGCACCGGATATCCGACAAATGCGCATGGAGATCGACAGCTCGCGCATCGATAATCAGGTCCTACTGCAGGAAGTCGCCGACTTCACCCGCGACTGCTACGGCTATTCCCGTTCTCGGCTGTTCACCAACCGTCCGCAGTTGGACAAAGCACAAAGTCACGACGCAGCGTGGATCGGGTCAAGCTTTTTTCTCGACACACCCGGCTACTACGATACGGATCGCTCACGTACACCGAGAGTCAGCTGGCCGTATGACGACAACCGCGATGTTTCCTTACCGCGGCTGGAGAATGGCGCGGGCTACCCCACCTGTAAACAGTGGTGGAGCGACAGCGGTGTCGGTCTACGCGAACGCTTGATCGAGCAGGTTAATCCCTCGTTGCTGACTCAGTTGAAAGGTTGGTTGACTGGGCGTTCGAGCAACGAGATCGAAGATGCCACCCTTCGCGAGCTGGTTAGTCCGCGCCAGCAATCGATGTCCATGTCGCCCGGACAGGTGTATCAGGACTACGGCTCCAGCGCTCGTGGCGGTTCGATCAATCAGGGGCTCAATAACCTGGCCACCAATACCGGGTTGGCCCTCGGTTCCTTCAGCAACTTCCCGGCAATGAATGCACTACGCGCAGCCTTGCCGATGGTGCAGGCATTCCTGATCATGGGCGTCATCATCAGCTTGCCGCTGATCCTGCTGGTCAGTACCTACCAGCTGAAGACCGTCATGACGGTGACGTTTGCCATGTTCACCTTACACATGCTGAGCTTCTGGTGGGAACTGGCGCGCTGGGTCGACTCCAGCATGCTCGATACGTTGTACAACCAAGTGTCAGCGTCAAATCAGGTGCTGTTGTCGCTGCCCACATCAGGCCTCATGGATGGAACCGTCACGGCGCAGGTGATCGAGTATGTAATGGGGGCGATGTTCATCGTGCTACCGATGCTTTTTCTCGGGGCAATGAGTTGGGCCGGATATAGCGTAGGTTCAGGCGTAGAAGGAATGCTCAGCAGGGGAACCCACGCAGCACAGACAGCGAGCTCTAACGGGACCTCTCAGTTGATGAGCGGTGCAAGAATTGTTTCGGGTAAATCGAGCTCAAAGTAACCAAGAGCCTACTTCAGAGAACCCCATTTATCGTAACGCTCAGGCCAAGAAGTTCTATGCATTGGATCATCGAGATCGTCACTATCTGGAGTGTCTGACCCCTGAAATGGGACAGCTGCAAATACGACAATTGTGCACATCAGCACAAACAACCAGAAGCTGACAAAAAGAAATGCTCCGAACAGAGCGAACTTAGCAGTCAGAAAACTCCCGCGAACAAGAAATTTACCTGCGGGCACACCTGCGGTCTCGGCACGCTCAACCACGCGGGATTCAAAAGTTTTCAACCTACGGTAGCTACGCTTCACCGACAGACCACAGGCATACGCCCAGCGGTGGGCACGTGAATTCTGAACAGGTTGCTGAGTCGGCATGGTCTCGTCCTCTTCTGAGCGTTTTCATGGTTGAGCCTGGAGGAATAGGCTACTACTGAAAACGGCCCATACCTGACCGTTTATCAGTTTCCCCGGCCGAAAAATCCTCATTGGAAGCCAGAAGACAAGCTCTGCGAAACATCGTCTCTACAGCGATTGACCCAGATAAATCGTCCGGCTAAATACAAGGTGCGGATCGCTGTTATCGACAGCACTTTCCCAGGTAGCCAGAACCTTCAAGGCTACGTCACTTCGATGGTGGTTCCCCCCAAGTGCGATTAGCGTTCGGTGGCTCGCACGATGACCGTTTCTACGGTAATGAACGCCTACTGCTCTTATGAGCGCCTTTCGAGCTCTGCCCGTGAGGTAAGCCCTCTTGATTTTCTTCAACCCACTGCGGGGAAATCTTTCTCCGCACGGGAAAGGTTTCTTCGCGTTCTCAACGGAGACATACCATGCCCGACTCACTTACACCGGAAACACTGAACACCCTCCGGTTGCCCATCGTGTTCACCCCTGGCGCGTGGCAGCACGCAGTAATGCTCGAGCAATCCGATCACGCTGAGAAGCTGCAGGTCGATCGGTTGAGCCACGTATTGCGCGCAGCCTTCGAAGCCCACCTGGCCTATCCACAAAAGCCCTATGTGCTGTTCGAGGTAGTCCACATTGAACCAACCGATCAATTCGACCACGACCCGTTGCTGCAGTTGAGTCTCAGCCTACTCCAAGAACCGGGTCAGCCTGGCGCCTTACTGATAGCGCTTGCAGGAGAACACCAGCGCTAAGCGCAATGGGCGGCGCCCACCTCCACATTCGGATGGTATGCAGGCCTGCATCAATCCAGCCCATCACCCACCGGGGAACCCTCCCCCGGCGGGCAAGGCGTTCCTCCATTTTTCTCTCGAGGAAATTGCCATGCGCGATATCTACCAAGACGTGACAGACAAGATCGTTACCGCGTTAGACCAAGGCGTTGCTCCCTGGATCAAACCCTGGTCCTCAAGTGGCTCCGCTTACATCGGCCATCAACCCTACCCCATCAATGCCATCACGCGACGTCCGTATTCGGGCATCAATTTACCGCTGCTCTGGGCCGAGGCCAGATTGCAGGGGTTCACTCAAGATCGTTGGCTGACCTTCAACCAAGCTAAAAAGGCCGGTGGGCACATCCGTAAGGGTGAACACAGCACTCTGGCTGTGCTCTACAAGCCTAGGGAGCGCGAGGAACAGACTGAGTCAGGCCAACCCGTACTCGATGAAAACGGTCAGCCTAAGGTCGCTCACTTCGGCATTCTCAGGACACATTTTCTGTTCAACATCGAGCAAACGGAAGGGCTCGAAATGCTCAATGGCACCCTGCTCGAGACGGAACAGAGTGATCCCTTCCAGCCCAACAGCGCCGCGGAAAATCTGCTTTTAAGTTCAGGTGCACGCATCGTTCATCGGCCTGCCGACGAAGCCTTTTACCATCCGATCAGGGATCTCATCCAACTGCCGACAAAGGCACAATTTCACGATGAAAGCGGGTACTACGCCACGGCACTTCATGAGCTGACGCACTGGACCGGGCATCACTCTCGGTTACAGCGCGAAGGCGTGACGTCAGCCTGTCCGTTCGGCTCGCCAGGCTACGCGTTTGAGGAGTTGATCGCCGAGATGGGCGCAGCTTTTTTATGTGCCTACGCCGGTATACAGGGAGAGCTACGGCACGAGGGCTACATCGACTCCTGGCTCGGCCTGCTCAAGGCTGACAAACGCGCGATCTTTCGCGCCAGTGGTCAGGCCCGAAGCGCCTCGGAGTATGTACTCAACCTGGAGCAGCAACTGAAGCAGATGGTAATGGATGACTCACGATGCATGAACGATGGAGTTTGAGCGTTAACTCACCGTTGCAATCGCATCACAGGGCCCAACGCGAGTTGGGCCCTGTGATGCGCCCAGAAAAATCCCATGCCGCGGTGCTCTAATGCAAAGAGTCAGGGATGGGCACACACTCGCAGCCTGTCATTCCGCATCCAGGTTCTGCGCCAGAAAATCCACCAGCTCGAGCGGACTTCGGCTATCGATTACCTTGTAGATCAGATCACGTTTACTGCGCGGCAACTTCTTGACCACGCTCTTCGCCGAGGCCCGGACGGCTTCGTCGGTCCCATGGATACGTGCCGCGAGCAGCAGCACAAGCGTGGCGTCAGTGAGGTTCATGGCAAGACCTAAAAAATATGCACCGCAGTGTATCGATTCTTTTCTTTTCCGTACTAGCCCCAAAAAATGATGCCTAGGAGAATCCATATTCCGATTGCCGCACAAAGGGACACGAGCCAAAAAGGACGGGTAAGGGTTGGAAGGGAATGGGCACTCAAGGGTAAGAGCGCTATCCGAAAAGGCTAAAAGGCCACTGACCCAGCCACTTCCCGGAGGTCACGATGCTCAGTCTGTTTCGCCACAAAAGTCAGAAGCCCCCTCCGCCACCGACACAGAGCGCCACCGAAGGTTACCTGCCCATCGAGTCGGCCCACAGCTTGTTAGCCGCGGAGCACCGCCGCCAGTTGCTCGATCGCATCTGGCAGTACACCGCCCTCTCCCACGCGCAGTTCATCCAGCTTTATTTAAATCCGATTCATCGCTACGCCGAGCAGGTCCAGCAACTCCCGGCCAGCGAGACGCACCACCATGCGTATCTCGGTGGCATGCTTGACCATGGCCTGGAGCTGGTAGCTTGCAGTTTGAAACTGCGTCAGTCGTATCTACTTCCCACCGGCGCCGCGCCCGAAGACCAAGCCGCCCAGACCGATGCCTGGTCGGCTGGCATCGCCTATGGCGCCCTGCTGCATGACATCGGCAAGATCGCCGTGGACCTGCTGGTCGAACGCCAGGATGGCCGTGTTTGGCATCCTTGGCAGGGCTCCCTGGATCAGCCCTACCGTTTTCGTTACATCAAGGGTCGTGACTACCACCTGCACGGCGCCGCCGCAGGCTTGCTCTACACCCAAATTCTCGACCGCCCAATCCTCGATTGGCTCAGTGGATTTCCGCCACTGTGGGCCAGTCTGCTGTATGTCCTGGCGGGCCAGTACGAACGTGCCGGCGTGCTCGGTGAGTTGGTGATGCAGGCCGACCGTGTTTCCACCGCACAGAACATCGGTGGTAACCCGAGCAAGGCGCTGCAAGCACCGATTCATTCGCTGCAACATCACTTGATCAGCGGACTACGTCATCTGGTTCAGCACGAGCTGAAACTTAATCAGCCGGGGGCCGCGGGTTGGTTGACTCAGGACGCGCTGTGGCTGGTCAGCAAGACGGTCACCGACAAGCTGCGAGCTTATCTGCTGTCGCAAGCGATAGAAGGCATTCCCTCCTCCAACCTCGCGGTGTTCGACGAACTCCAGTCACATGGGTTGGTTGAGTCCACCCCAGAAGGCAAAGCCATCTGGACCGCGCTTGTCGCACAGGGAAGCTGGGAGCAGACCTTTACATTTCTTCGCCTTCAACCGGCGTTGATTTGGGGGAGCGAAGACCGCCCCGAAACTTTTAGCGGAACGGTGAGCGTGGCAGTCGATGACCACCCGACTGACGCTCCGGCATCACCAGCAGCGCCGGAGACCGTCAGTGCAGGATCGCGTCAAAGCCCATCGCAGCCCGATCCAATGACGATGGAAAATGCCGACTATCTCGGCACGTTGTTGGATATGTTCGAGCTGGAAGAGTCTGAGGTCAGCAATGTATCGTCAGCAGGCACCCTCGAAATCTCAAATCCTTCATCGGACAACCCTGGTCAGACATTCCTGAATTGGGTCAAGGAAGGGATCCTCAGCCATAAGCTGATCATCAATGACAGCAAGGCCAAAATCCACACGGTGAGTGGTACTGTATTTCTGGTAACTCCTGGTCTCTTCCAACGTTATGTCCAGGAGTTTCCTGGCATAGCCAAGAGGGTCGATCAAGAGATTGAAGAATGGCGTTGGGTACAGAAGCAGTTCGAGAATCTGAAGGTCCACAGGAAGCGAGACAACGGCCTGAACATCTGGGCATGCCAAGTGCAGGGCCCTAGGAAGAGAACCACTCTGAAGGGGTATGTGATTGAGGAACCAAAGCTATTTTTTGAACTGACTCCCCCAGATAACCCCTTTCTAAAAATCGACGATATTGCCTCCACGGGTCACTAACAACAATCCTCCTTCTGCCCAACAAATATATACAACTTTAAACATATATTTATGCATTAGTGAAACGCCACCAACCAGCAACAACACTTTCGCTCAGCACATAAAATCTAAACAACTGGGCAAGGGAGCAACGTATGTAGAATAACTATAGGAAGAGACGGATTCTGCGTTATTCTAAAATGACTGGTATCAAAATGTACCTGCCCTCCCATCATAGAAGGGGAAACAGCTACATCCCCGTTGGGAGCTGGAATGCAATTCAGCCTTTTTGGATAATCGGCGCTAGCAATATATCGGGCCAAATCACCTGCCTCCTTTATCAAATCCAATGGACTAAAAGCGCACATAATTCCATATTCATGACCGACAGCATATTTTCCGTCAATAAAACGATTCAAACCGTCAAAGCAATATTTCCATTTACTACTTGCTGAACCATCTAGTTTTTTGAATTCAAGAACTAAGTGCGGAGTACCTGGAGCGCCTAAAATTACGCGAATATCTGCCCTGGCGATTCGAGAGACATCACCATTGGCGGCGCGGCGCAACTCCCAAGTTTCAGCCTGGAAGTCACAATCCATTCCCCAATCGAAACGACGGTCTTCGTCGCTTAGGGCCTCGCATAGATTATCAGTTAACGTCGGCTCATCTTTCTCAAATGAAATTGCTGATGGCGAGGTTTGCAATAGAGAAGACCAAGTATCACTCATATAAACGAGGACATCAGGTATCTTCGGCCCAGGAAATAGGCGAAACCAAGCTGCTGAGATTGAGGAACTCATAACTAATTGCGCCCCCAAGCTGCGGCCTGAACTGTCTGAACAATCAAGTCAGCATCAGCAAGAGCGGTTCTAGCAAGCCAAAACCGACGCCTTAACGGCTTTACAAAGTAAAATGCTTCTCCTGCAGCAACCAAAATATTGGGGACATTGAATAATTTGCCCTCGGACTCTACCGAATGGTTAGCTTCTAGCCCTGCATAGAGATCACCGATCAGTCGTTGATAAGCAGAATCGGCAACATTAAGCCCACCGGTGCTGGACTCCCCAACAGAAACTCTAACTGCCCCAAAAAAGCCCTTAGCTCCATCTATAACAGCTTCCACTGTCAGCTCTCCCGCGCCTCTGCTACGACTGCGCCAAAGCGCAAGCTCTGTTTTAAAAACAGTTAAATAACGATCAATCTCATCGTTCGACGGTCTATCAAGCAAAGGGGTCGTAAGACCTTGATAGTTTGAAGGTTGAATTGAAGAAGCAATAACGTCGACAGTGTCGGTTATTAGTACACGCTCAGCCTCAGCAAGCATGAAATAATCAAAAACCAAATTATCAAGCTGAACTTTTACTGCATCATATGCTGATTCACGATGCAACTCAGACTCCGCCGAAATCTTATCCAGCAGCTGACAGGACTTAAATATTATTTCCTTTGCAAGCTCTGGTTTTTTGTGCGCCTCCGGCGAGCAAAATGGAAAACGCTCAACATCATCAATCGCAACACGAGGACGCTCACCGATCACCGAGTAACCTGTCATTATCAACATATACGTCGCTATCGGAGATCTAAGATAAATCATAAGAAACTTAAGAAGATTAGCATCAACTGATGCCCCGCCTATTGCCCCAATAGATGAGGTAAAAGCAAAGGGGACTTCTGAATAGATCGCCCTAATAACATAAGATTCAGACAAGCCATCTGGAAATATTACTCTAGGCCCCGAGTAAAGCTTCGCATTTTTTCCACCAGGACTTGCAACTATAGGATAAAAATCTGCAAGCCGAGCAAGTTGCGCATCAGCAGAAACTATTGGATAGACTCTAGGCAATCTATCTGCCGGCATCAACGAGAGATCAGCTAGCACACCTAGTTCGCGATCTCGATTACTGTGATTGGCAGCATGAAATCCTTTTCCAGAAAGCCAAGGACTTTCACGTGACTCCATAGTTTCTTTGACACTCCCAAAACGCTGAAGCCGTCGAAGTAATTTTTGATCGCGCTTTTCCCCCCAATAACTTGAAATAAGCAAGTAGTTATCTTGATATATTTCTTTGGCTGAAATTATCTTTTTATCGGCCTCGTGTAATGCCAGCCGCCCCAACGCCAGTGTTACATCGGTCTTAGGGGCCCAATACTCGACGTACTCACTTCCAAGTGAGATGATTTCGTCTTCAAAGCTTCTCGGCCGAGCCCGGACGACAGCGCATGGATGTTTAGCTGCCGGAAAAAGTAGCCGCCTCACATCAGCAAAGTTTATTATCCTTTCGATTCTTACATCTTCTAGCCAACGCCGTCTAAAATCACCTGATTGATCACTAGCACCAATTACAAGATTTAAAGGCATGATCAAAACAATAACACTATTTACTTTAACACAACTCGTGGCTTTAAAAGCGTATCCAGCTGCAATTTGACGACGCCCAACTGGGTAAGGAGGTACATGTTTACGACACCACTCCTCCCAGACTGGCTTTTCACTATTATCAGACTCACGCCAAGGCGGATTAGATAAAAGAATATCAAACTTACGCTTACCTGAAAATGGATTATCTTCCGAGAAAAAATCTCCGTACAGCTCTCCTTTTTGAATATTTAGACCAGAGCCAACTAGACGAGGAAGTTTTAAGCTATTATCTGTCTGAAGGCGCATTACCTCTTCAGAATCTAAGCCTTCAAGTAGAGAAAGGTATAAACTGAACGCAGTTATCCAGCAAGCCGTTTCATCTATGTCGTTTCCGAAAAGATTTGATTCCATCAGAGCTACGCGTTCTGAAAATGTAAGTCGTCTCCCTCCACTTACTTCCGCATGCCTGAGCATCTTCCTAAATGCACTTGTTAGAAGAATACCAGAACCACATGCTCCGTCATATACGGTGCAACCAGCCGGATTATCAAAGCTCTCAAATGCTTGCTCAGTAACTAGGCTAGCCAAGTGCCGAGGAGTATAATAAGCTCCTAGCGCTCCCTGTCGATCTTTCAACAGCGTCTCATATATACCTGAAATAAGCTCAACTGGAATATGACTAAAATCATACTGCCAGAACGCCCCCTGCCCAGTTTCAAAATCTACAGCCTCTAAGAAGCGCTTTATACATCTGAAACATTGCTCATTGAGCACAACCCAATCTGGGGCGCCACCATCTCTAGAGCTGAGAAAGTCACCATTGAAATCAAATTTTAGTTGGCGTAACAGACTGTCAACACCCTCACCATCTGACTTAGCCACATAATCTTCTAACCTTTCAAGATTATGAGTTGCACGATATCCCTCACCAACAATACCTCTTTGTTCGAGGTAACATAAGAAAATGACTTGAGCCATTAATGCTTCTGCTTGACTACTACCAAGTCCTTCTTTTGCCAACTGCTTGACAACTTGTCTTAAATTAGCAAGCAAACGTTGATCTACCCTTTCCTCCGGCAAAAACCAATGCGAGAGGCGATCCTTAATAAATCCAGACTGCACTTCGTAGGCCGACCAATACCCTTGGGCAACAACAGCCTCACGTGATAGAACCTCGGGCTCAGCTTCTCTATCGTTTACCGAATACGCCACCAACCCATCAGGATCAAGAACAAGAACCACCGATGCTAAGTTCTGATTCCAGACCCGCTGACATATTTGCTCGACTCTTTTCTGACGCGGCAGCTGTAATGTTTGGGAGTCTATAAAGCAAACTGTAGGTACTTCCCCTACACAGAAGACTGCAGACGCGGAAATTCCTCCGCCAATCTCCAGCATTTCCTCAATTTCAGATGCGTAGGGCCTAGTTCCAATACTGTCGCCGGCCCGGTACAGCTCGTGCGGGAACTTTATATAGGCTAGATCGCTAAGCCATTGCTCAAGCAGCATGATTGTTGTCCATAGACCAAAATAGCAATATCCCACTCATGTCGTATCTACTTAACTGCAATGGCTGGAAAAAGATGAAATTGGTGCGACTCATCTGAAGGCTCAAACTCAGATGAAAGGATTTCTAAATGTGGATTCATATTAATTACTAATGCATCACCGTTAAAACTTGAATATTCTCGATACTGATACAGTGTAAATTCACCGCCAGGCTTAATCACAAGCACCGAGTCATATAAAGCGGGGAAGGAATGATTTTTGAGCTTTTGCGCCAGTCCCAGAAACAAATTTTTCTGAGATGTCAGCTCAACATGGAACTTTTCTCTCAACACAACTGCCAGTCGAAGCAAAAGCACTGTCTGCCATGAATACAATGCGCGAGAACCTGGTCCAGACGGCTTCTCATCGGGCACGATAAGGTGTCGACGAGATGTCCACTCCCTCAGCTGGTCTGATGTCAGCCCTGTGAGCGCTTGAACTGCAGCCGCCTTGATGAGTCGCATCAGTTGCCCCTTCGCTCCGCCATACATCCAAGCGGGCATCATACCCACTTAAATTACTGTTATCTATGCTTACCTCGTAGACAAGGCAAGAAACAGTCTGCTGACCTAGATACGCTAAGCACTATTCAACAGCCACTCCAGCCCCCCACCTGCAATCCTGCGCTGTGTACTCGGCAACCCGATGGGCTATCCCAGACGCAACCTCCAATTGAAGGCCAGTCATCATCCGGAGTGCACCCGCATACCAAAAGCCAGGTTTCAACTCCCAGGGGCGGGATAAAGGATCGATGTTGGTGTCTCCCAGCACGCGCGCAACTTCCCTCCACACACACCTCGTTGACGCTGCCTACCTGAGTCCACGTACAATATGCATCACAAAAAATGACCAAAAAAATTTGTGGGAGTAAATGCGGGAGTAATTTTTCAGACATGAAAAAGCCCAACCTTCGCAGATTGGGCTAAGTCATTGAAAAATATGGTCGGGACGGAGTGATTCGAACACTCTATCCCTAGCACCCCATACCATCACCGGCAGACTCCTGCTGCGCGTTCAGAAAATCCATTGAACGTCGACCGCTCTGCGCCATGTATGCTTCTGGCCTAGGTGGAGCAAAGCCGACCTCTAGGGCATCTAATAAATCCGCCCAATATTGCATCATCCTACGTCTCGGCTCGACGTATTCTGCATGATTGTATGCAGCCCGAATTTGGTTGGTATCAGCGTGTGAAAGCTGCGCCTCAATCCACTCTTCTACAAAGCCAACCTCGTTAAGCGCCGTGGAGATGGTAGCCCTGATGCCATGACCGGTGAGCCTTCCTTTGTAACCCATACGGCTAATCGCGGTGTTAAGGGTATTTTCACTGATCATTTCCTGCGGTTCGTATCGGTGAACCAGCAGATACCGCGCACCGCGCGCCCTTAACTGCATCAGCCGCTGCACAATTGCAATTGCTTGGGTAGACAGCGGAACCACATAAGGTGGGATCTCATTCCCCTGGGTTCGAACACGACTCCGGAGTTGCTTGACACCCTCCGGCGGCACCAGCCAGATCCCCTTGTCGAGGTCGAATTGGTCTGGCGTCGCCGCCCGTAGCTCTCCTGTACGTACCCCTGTCAACAGCAATAGACGAATACCAAGCCGTGTCGCTTCTGCACACCCATAGTGGGTTACGGTCCTGAGCAGTCCTGGAAGTTCATTTACCTGGAGGAAGGGATTATGGCGAACTGGCCGCGGCGTCTCGGCAACGATATCAAGATCTGCTGCTGGGTTCACATCAACGAGCCCTTCCGCCATGGCAAAACGGAAGATCTGGTTGAGCCAGGTGCGCACCTTCCGAGCAGAGACCAGCGCCCCTCTGCGCTCAATTCGCCTAATGAGCTCCAGCACGTCACCACGAGAAATATCTGAGATCGGAAGATCGCCCAAACACGGCAGCATGTCCTTCTTCAGGTATTTGCTCGCTTGCCCTGCACTGCCCTTCTTACTTTTCGTCAGCTTTTTACTTCGGAACTCATGCCAGCGACCAGCAACCGCTTCAAACGTGTTGTTGGCGGCGTGAGAGGCTTTTTGGCGCTCGGCGCGACGATGTGAGCGGGGATCGATATTGTTGGCCACCAGCGCACGTGCAGCCTCTCTCCGCTGGCGAGCCTCCTTGAGACTGACGTCGGGATAGATGCCAAGGGAAATACGCAATTGCTTGTCATGCCAATAGAAACGGAAATGCCAGCGCTTCGAACCCGTCGTGGGCACTTGCAGAGATAAGCCATCCCCATCAGTTAACGTATAAGGCTTGCTGGCGGGCTTGGCTTGCTTGATCGCTGTATCTGTCAGAGCCATCAGACACCTCCTTTTGCATCAAGGAGGGGAATACAACCCAGCGGTAGACGGACCAATACGAAAATTGATGCGTAAGGAATCGTAAAAGGCTGTGCCAGCGGTGTACTTAAATGTGTACTTAAAAACCGTGGCTGGAGATGGATTCCAGTGGAATTCAGAAAACGAAAAAAGCGGCTCAAGGCCGCTATTTCCGTAGCTTCCAGGCGTTCAGTGGGCCTTAGTGGAAGCAAATATGGCGCAGCGGACGGGACTCGAACCCGCGACCCCCGGCGTGACAGGCCGGTATTCTAACCGACTGAACTACCGCTGCGCGTAACACTGAAGCGAATGGTGGGTGATGACGGGATCGAACCGCCGACCCTCTGCTTGTAAGGCAGATGCTCTCCCAGCTGAGCTAATCACCCTTCGTTTCGGTGTGGCGCGCATTCTACGGAGCGACCCTAAGTCTGGCAAGCACTTTCTTAAATCTTTTTTTTCAGCCCTTCCAATGGCTTAGGCAGGGTTGGCCTGCGGCGTGATCAAGAGAATAATGCCCCCCTTTGTATAGAGGAGAGACTCACCCCATGTGGTTCAAGAACCTGCTTATCTATCGCCTGACCCAAGATCTGCCTGTTGATGCCGAGGCGTTGGAAGCGGCCATGGCCACCAAGCTGGCGCGCCCTTGTGCAAGCCAGGAGTTGACCACTTACGGTTTCGTCGCACCTTTCGGTAAAGGTGAAGATGCTCCCCTGGTTCACGTCAGTGGAGATTTCCTGCTGATCGCCGCCCGCAAGGAAGAACGCATCCTGCCGGGCAGCGTGGTGCGTGATGCACTTAAAGAGAAAGTCGAAGAGATCGAAGCCGAGCAGATGCGCAAGGTCTACAAGAAGGAGCGCGACCAGATAAAGGATGAAATCATCCAGGCCTTCCTGCCGCGTGCCTTTATTCGTCGCTCGTCGACCTTTGCTGCGATCGCGCCGAAACAGGGCCTGATCCTTGTCAATTCGGCCAGCCCAAAGCGCGCCGAAGACCTGCTGTCGACCTTGCGCGAGGTGATCGGCACCCTGCCCGTCCGTCCGCTGACGGTGAAGACTGCACCAACTGCCATCATGACCGACTGGGTCACCACCCAGAAACCGGCCGATGACTTCTTCGTCCTCGACGAATGCGAACTGCGCGACACCCACGAAGACGGCGGCATCGTGCGCTGCAAGCGCCAAGACCTGACCAGCGAAGAGATCCAACTGCACCTGACCACCGGCAAGGTCGTGACCCAACTGTCCCTGGCGTGGCAGGACAAGTTGTCTTTCATGCTCGACGACAAGATGACCGTCAAGCGTCTGAAGTTCGAAGACCTGCTGCAAGACCAGGCGGAACAGGACGGCGGCGATGAAGCCCTGGGCCAACTGGATGCCAGCTTTACCTTGATGATGCTGACTTTCGGCGATTTCCTGCCAGCGTTGGTTGAGGCACTGGGCGGCGAAGAGACGCCACAGGGCATCTAAGCAACACCGATCCAATGTGGGCACGGTCAGTGTGGGAGCTGGCTTGCCTGCGATAGCGGAGTGTCAGCCAGAGTAGTGCCGACTCATACACCGCTATCGCAGGCAAGCCAGCTCCCACATTTGATTGCATCGACAACTCAGAAATCGAATAAAAAAGGACATCCCCATGCGCGCACTCGCCGCCTTGAGCCGCTTCGTCGGCAACACCTTTGCCTACTGGGTGTTGATCTTTGCCGTTGTCGCCTTTCTCCAACCCAGCTGGTTCATCGGCCTGAAAAGCGCCATCGTCCCACTGCTGGGCCTGGTGATGTTCGGCATGGGGTTGACCTTGAAACTGGAAGACTTCGCCGAAGTCGCTCGCCACCCCTGGCGCGTAGCGTTGGGCGTGGTCGCGCATTTCGTGATCATGCCGGGCGTGGCATGGTTGCTGTGCCAGGCGTTCCATTTGCCGGCGGAAATTGCCGTTGGCGTGATCCTGGTCGGCTGTTGCCCAAGTGGCACGTCGTCCAACGTGATGACCTGGCTGGCCCGGGGTGACCTGGCGTTATCGGTGGCGATTGCCGCGGTCACCACCCTCCTCGCTCCGCTGCTCACACCGGCATTGATCTGGCTGCTGGCCTCGGCCTGGCTACCGGTGTCGTTCATGGAGCTGTTCTGGTCGATCCTGCAAGTGGTGCTGCTACCCATCGTACTGGGCGTGGTCGCGCAGCGCTTGCTCGGTGATCGGGTAAGGCATGCGGTGGACGTGCTGCCACTGGTGTCGGTGGTCAGCATTGTGATCATCGTCGCGGCCGTGGTTGCCGCAAGCCAAGGCAAGATTGCCGAGTCGGGCCTGCTGATCATGGCCGTGGTGATGCTGCACAACAGCTTCGGTTACCTGCTGGGCTACTTCACCGGGCGCCTGTTCAAGTTGCCCTTGGCGCAACGCAAGTCGTTGGCGCTGGAAGTCGGTATGCAGAACTCCGGGCTGGGTGCCGCGCTGGCCAGTGCACACTTTTCGCCGCTGGCGGCAGTACCCAGCGCGTTGTTCAGCGTCTGGCACAATATTTCCGGCGCATTGCTTTCTACCTACTTCCGTCGCATGAGCGAGAAGGAAGACCGCCGCGCATCAGACGCCGCGTAATTTCAGCTCTCCAGAGAACTTCGCGGGGATGACCTCGCGACGCACCAAGCGATTGCCCTACCTATAACGAACGTGGCGCAAGCAAGTGCAGGGCCTTGCTTGCACCTATGCTTCAACACCGCTGAGCGATGTATTAATGCCTTAGTCGAAGTATCTTTGACGTAGAGGCAAATTCAACTCCGCCAGCAGAGCGTTTTCGTTATACGGCCACGGGTTGTAGGTGGAGGCCGAAAAGTTACGACCGAGGAACTGAAAAGGCTGATGACTGGTAGGAAGTCCAACGGCCTGGCGTTCCAGGTTTCTCTCCCAGGCAAAATTCGGATCAGGATGGCCTACAAACGTATAGCCCGGTAGAAAGGTACCCTGACCGCCGTTGACCGCATGACTAAGCTCATGGTAGAGAATCACGGCAGGGGGGCGCCCGTGTCCGGGAGTGATGAAACTTCGCTCATGAATCAGCACGGGATTAGTCGCAGGCGCCCCTCGGACACCGTTTGATATAAAGCCGTACGCGGGGTCATTTTCGAGACGATTGGCGTCTTGAGGCGAGGGAGGGCTATCTGGATCGCGGTGATGGTATGAGCTTCCATCCAATCCCTCTCGAAGGGTTATCGGCGCGGCAAGGGAATCGATTTCTGCCAGCATCCCCTGCCCTGTGGGTGAGCTGCGCAGAAACTCCAGGTTGTCTTCCATGTTTTGGATGAAGTCTTCGCTCCCCTTGATCTTGATGCTGCTACCGTTACTCGAAGCGCCTAAATGACGAACGCTTGCAGGTGAACGCACACCATTAAAATTATCCACCCCGCGTTGCCCATATACGATATCGGATAGGTTATAAGTCGTGACGGTGTCCTGCCCTCGTCCCGTGTATATAACATTGCGGTCACCACCATTAATGATGTCGTCACCGCCCCCGCCATGCAATATATTGCGCCCTCTGCCGCCATAAATTAAATCGTTACCCTGTCCTCCGTCCAAGTAGCTGATTTTTGCATCCGGACCACCGCCCGCACGCAGCTCATCACTCCCCTTGCCACCATATATCACCGTATTGCCAGTACCGCCGGTGATGAAGTCATTGCCATCATTTCCCTCTGCATAGCTATCACCGCTGCCCAGGTTGATGATGTCAGAACCGTCTCCACCAAATACATTCGTCCGGCCTGCCCCGCCATAAAAGATATCGTTACCCGCGCCGAGATTGACAAAGGTTTGCTCACGCCCTCCATAGTCGAGACTGACGCCATCGCGCCCACCCCCGGTATCAATGTAAAGACGCTGTTGATCAGCAGAGTTATTTTGGAAAGGCAGGTGGTACGACTGTCCATTAACGTGTGCAACAAGCCCTCCATCTCTGCCTCTTTCAACATGGACTCTGTCGTCGCCATCACCGGTAGATAACAGAACATGCTCACTTTGCTTTGAAGGGTCATCAGCGTCATTGGCGGAGCCGCGCTCAATGGTGACATTGTCATCTTTATAACGGTTAGTACTGATGCGAGCAGGCTCTTGCCCGGCAAAATTTATTTGTCCTTGCTGACCACGGGCAGCAGCCTTGACTTCCTCTCGACTAGGACCAGACCGGTAGTACGGTTCGCCCTGCGGCGCAGCAGCTTGCCTCGCCTGCCGCTGAGACTCATTATCGCCGCTGGTGTTTTCACCATAGGTAATCGGTCCCGCCCGGGAAGAATTGAACTCTACCGGGGGAGCATCATTTGCGTTGTTAAACATCAGCTGCACATTCGCCGTGTTTGGAGCAGCGCGTGCTTCCTGCCTGGCAGGATCAGCCGCCTGGCGATGACTTTCGTTGTTATTTTCATTTTCGTAAGATCGTGAACCGGGTGATGCTGCAACAGAAGAAGTTTCCATTGTGTACCTCCAATTAACACTCGGGCTTACGAACCTTATGTGGTGTTACGGGTGGAGGCCGTTCCTTGCCATTGGGCGAAAACTTCCTGACTCCTGCGCTAAAACATAGAACTCAACCTGCACACCGGCGATTTCTCCCAACCCCCTCGATTTAAAAATGGGCAGCCATTGACGTCGCATGAGCGAGCACAAAACAGCCGTGCGCTGGAAGCCGCGCCGTAAACTTGATCACCTGATTTAATTTCGGCACTCTAGCGAGCTACGCGAGGACGACCTCGCGACGCTATCAAGCGCTTACCCGGGGACGACCCCACTTTGATAGAAGCGAGGTCATCATGTCCTGGATCATTCTGTTTTTTGCCGGGTTGTTTGAAGTGGGCTGGGCCGTCGGCCTGAAGTACACCGACGGTTTCAGCAAGCCACTGCCCACCGCCCTGACGATTGCCGCCATGGCTGTCAGCCTGGGGTTGCTGGGGCTGGCCATGAAGGAGTTGCCGCTGGGCACCGCCTATGCCATCTGGACCGGCGTGGGCGCCGTGGGCACCGTAATTGCCGGGATTATCCTGTTTGGGGAGTCCATGGCGTTGTTTCGGTTGGCAAGTGTGGCGTTGATTATTTGTGGGTTGATAGGCCTCAAGATCAGCGCCTGAGTCATTGGTCGCTCCCGGCATTGGGGGCGACTTCCTTTAATCAGCGAGCAAAGTACCGCTCACGCAAGGAAGTTCCCAGCTCGTCAGCAAGGCCATTCTCAGTGGCCCATGCCGGGTTTGTATTCGTAGGTGGCGTTGAAGGATCGTTGTCGAAGTCGAAAGGTGGCGCATTAGTCGGCTGGCCTACTGCCTGCCGCTCCCTGTTTGACTCAAATTGCGGCCGGTCAGGATCAGCTTGATCAGCCCCTACAAAAGTTTCACCAGCCAATGCGGTGCCATTGACACCGTTATAGGCATGCCCCATCTCGTGAAACAGCGGAATAATGGGCGGCCGCTTATGCTCTTCCACCACAAATGAAGGGTCGAATAGAATCGTTGCGTCATCTGCCGGAGCGCCCGGGATACCGTCATTGATATAACCATGAGCCCAATCATTCGGTGGTTCTTGACCAGGGTCACCCGCGTCGACCCCTTTACGCCCATAGTTATAAAAAGCGCCCTCCCCTTCGGGCTGTTGCACAACCTTGATTCGCTCAGGCGTTTTATCCAATGCACCCAACATTTTCTGTCCCGTTGGAGAACTTTGCAAAAATTCAAGGTCGTCGTTAAAACGCTGCTTGAATTCCTCAGTCCCCTCGACATTAAAGGCCTTACTCCCGACTTCTGTTGGAGACACTATCTTCAACTGCGAACCGAACGTTCGCTTGATACCGTCGCCGTCTTTCGCATAGATAGAATCGACATCCGATACTGAGTTGATCGTGTCAAGCCCTCTACCGCTGTAAAAGATGTTACGCCCCTTCCCACCAATGAGAACATCATCATCCCTGCCACCGTGCATGACGTTATGTCCGGAGCCGCCCTCTAATAGATCATTTCCGCGCCCCCCATCCATGTAACTGCCGCCGCTCCCGCCACGTAGTTTGTCGTTGCCGTTACCCCCATACATGACGCTGTAACCTAGGCCTGCAGTAATGGAGTCATCACCGTCATCACCTTCGGCATAAGCAACCCCTGCGCCCAGCGTCAGCGTATCGTTACCTGCGCCGCCATATACATTGGTCCTGCCCCCGCCGGCTTTGAATCTGTCATTACCATCGCCCAGCTTGACGCTCACCGGCAGCTCAAGATCATCGGCAACAGACACGTCATCGTCTCCGCCATTGGTGTGGATTTCAATCTTTTGACGACTTCTTTCATCCTGATAAAGTGGAATCTCATAGGACTTGCCGTTAATGTCAGCAATCAGCCCTCCATCGTTAGATTTTTTTATATGGACTTTATCGGCTGCATTTCCCGTCGTGATGACCAAATTCTCTTCTTTTGGTGGCCCGAAAAATCCTTTGCCACCTCTAACATTCAGCTCTATCTGTATTCCATCCTCACTGAAAGGCATATTTGGAATGATCTTCACGGGTGCCGACGTCACGCCAGATTTACTTTGAGATTTATCAATACCCGTCAAATAATTTAGCTGGCCCGTAACGGTCCCTTGGGCTGGAGAGTGGTGAAGAGACGGAGAACCAACAGGCATATTCATAGAAAGTCATCCTTAGCATTAATTAGCTGCGATGACTATGTGGCGGGCCTGACGAAACCGTTCCGTCAGCTGAATGACTTTTTACCCTATGCAGTAAGTTTCGAGAATTTTCCGACAGCAACACTCACATTTCTCAGGGCCTTACTTGAAGCATTACAACAGGCCCTGAGCTTGCAGATCATGCGCAATGGTACTGATGACTATTCGAAATACCTAGGCCGTATCGGCAAACCGAATTCCGCCAGCAGCGCATTTTCATTATAGGGCCATGGGTTGTAAGTGGTGGCTGGCAGCCCAGGCCCGTTGAAGTGATAAGGTGAATGGTTGGACGGGAGTCCGACCGCCTGGCGCTCGTTATTGGCCTCGTAGGCAAATCTTGGATTAGAGTGGCCGATATAAGTGTTCCCTGACAGAAAGGTGCCTTCGCCACCATTGATCGCATGAGCCAATTCATGATGAAGCACAACGGCTGGAGGCCGCCCGGTTCCAGGCGTAATGAAATTACGCTGATGAGTCACCAATGGGTTTGTCGCCGGCGTACCCGCAACACCGCCTGATATATAGCCGTTTGCAAGTCCTATACGGCGATTCTCATCATCGCGCGCATTCCCACTGCCGGGATCACTGTAATGATAGAAACTGCCATTGAACCCCTCCCGGATAACGAGAGGTGCGGGAAGCGAATCAATCTTTGCTAGCGTATACTGCCCTACCGGTGAGCTGCGGTAAAACTCCAAGGTGTCTTCAATGTTTTGCTTGAACGCTTCGCTCCCCTCGATTCTGATACGGCCACCGTCATTTGAAATGGGCAGATGACGAACGCTCGCAGGTGAGCGCACACGGCTCAAATCATCAGTTCCGACTTGCCCGTATACGGTGTCGGACTGGCTATTAGTCTCGACAGTATCTTCTCCTCTGCCCGTGTAGATAGTATTGCTGTCACCACCAAAGATGAAATCGTCATCGCGCCCGCCATGCAAAATATTGCGCCCTCTCCCGCCGAATATTGAATCTCTCCCGTTTCCGCCATCCACGTAGCTCACTTTTGTGTCCGAGCCACCGCCCGCACGCAATTCATCACTACCATTGCCACCAAAAATAACCGTATTGCCGGTACCGCCCGTAATAAAGTCATTCCCGTCATTACCCTCTGCGTAGCTGTCACCGCTTCCCAAATTAATGATGTCAGAGCCATCGCTCCCAAACACACTCGTTCGGCCTGACCCGCCATAAAAAGAATCGTTACCCCGCCCGAGATCGACAATCGTTTCCTGGTCGCCGCCATAATCGATATTGACGGCATCCTTCCCATCGCCGGTACTGATGAGAACGCGTTGTTGATTAACGGAGTTCTCAATGAACGGTATCTGGTATGACTGTCCATTGACGTGCGCAAGAATCCCGCCATCGCTGCTTCTTTCAACACTGACGTTGTCGTCACCCTGACCGGTAGATATTTGCAGAATTTCATTACGCTTGAGACGGGCGTTCGGGTCATTGGCTGAGACCGAGGAGAAATCAATACGAACATTGCCGTCCTGATAGTGAGGGGTGGTGATGGGAGTCGGCGGCTGCCCATCAAAGTTTATGGGACCTTGCTGGCCGCGGGCAGCGGCTCTAACCTGGTCTCGACTGGGAGCATTCCGGTTGTATGGCTCATCCTGCGACGCATCGGATTGCCTTGGCTGCCTCTGAAGCTCGTTATCGCCACCATAGGTCACCGACCCCACCCGGGCAGAGCTGGTCTCTACCCGGGAAGCATCATGCTCATTGCTGTACATAAAGGGCACATTGGCCGTGTTCGGAGCAGCCTGAGCACCCTGCGCTGCAGGGTCAGCCGCCTGTCGATAGCCTGCGTCGTTTTTTTCATCTTCGCTGGAGCGTGAAGCAGTCGATGGTGCAACAGGCGACGTTTCCATCACTAACCTCCGAACATGCATTTGGGATTACGACGGTTAGGTGGTGCTACGGACCGAAAACGTTCCTGAAACCGAGTGGAAATTTACCGACGCCTGTGCAGAAGATACTCATCAAGCACCAGACCAGCGCACAATCCGGATCGTTGATGAGCCTCCATTACCGACGAAAAACTACCTTAAACTTCCGCGTAATTTTCCAACCAATGCGTGCAAAGCATTCGGTGTCACCGTCTCACTTTCCACCGGCTCACCCGCCACCAACACCACCCGCGACCAGATCCGATGGAAAAAGCCCTTGTTCGGATCGCGGCTGAAGAAACTCCCCCACAACCCCTGCAACGCCATGGGGATCACCGGCACCGGCGTCTCCTCCAGGATGCGTGTCACCCCGCCACGAAACTCATTCATCTCGCCATCGGCTGTCAGCTTGCCTTCCGGGAAGATGCACACCAACTCGCCATCCTTGAGGTACTGGGCAATGCGCGCGAACGCCTGTTCGTAGATCTGAATGTCTTCATGGCGCCCCGCAATCGGAATCGCACCAGCGGTGCGGAAGATAAAGTTGAGCACCGGCAAGCGGTAGATCTTGTAGTACATGACAAAGCGAATCGGCCGACGTACTGCACCGCCAATCAACAGCGCATCGACAAACGACACATGGTTACACACCAGCAACGCCGCGCCTTCATCCGGGATGGCTTGCAGGTTGCGATGCTCCACGCGGTACATGGAATGGCTGAGCAGCCAGATCATGAAGCGCATGGTGAACTCGGGGACGATTTTGAAGATGTAAGTGTTAACCGCGATGTTGAGCAGCGACACCACCAGGAACAACTCGGGGATCGACAGCTTGGCCACGCTCAACAGCAGGATGGACACGATGGCCGAGACCACCATGAACAGTGCATTGAGAATGTTGTTGGCCGCGATCACCCGAGCCCGTTCGTTCTCGGCGGTACGCGACTGGATCAGCGCATACAGCGGCACGATGTAAAAGCCGCCGAACACACCCAGGCCGAGGATATCGAACAGCACCCACCAGGCTTGGCCGTAGCTGAGCACCGCGAGCCAATCGTTGGCTTGCACGTTCTGCGGGAAGCCGCCGGAGTGCCACCACAGCAGCAGGCCGAACACGGTCAGGCCAAACGAACCAAACGGCACCAGGCCGATTTCCACCTTACGCCCGGAGAGTTTTTCGCACAGCATCGAGCCCAGGGCGATGCCCACCGAGAACACCGTGAGGATCAAGGTCACCACGGTTTCGTCGCCGTACAGCCATTCCTTGGCATAGGCCGGGATTTGCGTGAGGTAGATCGCGCCGACAAACCAGAACCATGAGTTGCCGACAATCGAGCGCGACACCGCCGGCGTCTGCCCCAGGCCCATGCGCAACGTCGCCCACGACTGAGTGAAGATATTCCAGTCCAGGCGCAGCTGCGGTGTCGACGCCGCTGCGCGCGGGATGCTGCGGCTGGCCAGGTAGCCCAGCACCGCCACGGCCACAATCGCCACCGCCACCACCGGCGCGTAATGGGTGGAAGACATCATGATCCCGGCACCGATGGTGCCCGCCAAAATTGCCAGGAACGTGCCCATCTCCACCAGGCCGTTGCCGCCCACCAACTCATCGTCGTGCAAGGCCTGGGGCATGATCGAGTACTTCACCGGGCCGAACAGCGCCGAGTGAGTGCCCATGGCAAACAGCGCCAGCAGCATCAGTTCAAGATGATTGGTCAGAAAACCCGTCGCGCCCACCGCCATGATCACGATCTCGCCGATCTTGATCGCGCGGATCAACGCGTCCTTGTTGAATTTCTCGCCAAACTGCCCGGCCAACGCCGAGAACAGGAAGAACGGCAGGATAAACAACAAAGCACACAGGTTGACCCAGATGGAGCGGTCACCCTCGATGGTGAGCTTGTAAAGGATGGCCAGAATCAGCGACTGCTTGAAGATGTTGTCGTTGAACGCGCCCAGCAACTGGGTAATGAAAAACGGCAAGAAGCGCCGCGTGCGCAGCAAGGTAAATTGGGAAGGATGGCTCATCGTCGTCCGTGTTCCTGCGTGGCCTTTATTTATCAGGCCACGACTTTACCTAATCCTGCTTACTTATTCGCTAGCCCGGCAATACAAGGCGAAACAAAAAGCTCGCCTTTATAAGCGCCCTGCACGGTGCGCTTGGCCACGATCAGCCACATCAGCGCCAGCGCAACCACCAGCACACTGCCAAACACGCTGAAAAACGCCAGCTGTAACAGGCTCGCCAATTTAAGCGTGGCCAAGGCGTAAACCCCCAATGGGAAGGTAAAACCCCACCAGCCCAGGTTGAACGGGATACCGGCGCGCAGGTAACGCAGGGTGATCAACACCGCAATCAACATCCACCACAAACCGAAGCCCCACAGGGTAATGCCCGCAATCAGGCCCAGGCCGTGGGCCATTTCACCGACACTGGCCAGGCCATTGGCGGCGAAGATCCCAGGGGCATCCGTACCGAGCAGCAACATGCCCAAGGCACCGGTACCGATCGGGCCCAGGGCCAACCAGCTCGACGCTGCCATATTGGCGTGAGGCAACTTATGCAAGGCCATGCGCAGCATCAGGATGGTCAGAATGCTGAACGCTACCGGCAGGGAAAACGCCCACAGCACGTAGCTGGTCACCAACATCACCAGTTGCGAATGGGCACCGGCCAAGTGCGGCGCGAGCAAGCCACCGCTGGCCGCTGCCACTTCGGCCGCCACCACGGGCAACAGCCAGACGGCGGTCATCTGGTCGATGCTGTGCTCCTGGCGGGTGAACATCATGAACGGGATCAGCACGCCGCAGGCCAGGGACATGGCCACGTCCAGCCACCACAAGGCTTCGGCCAACGGGATCACATCACCGCCCCAGCGCGGCAGGCCGAACAGCAGCAAGCCGTTGAGAATAGTCGCCAGCCCCATGGGGATGGTGCCGAAAAACATCGAGACCGTTGAGTGCCCGAAGATGCGCCGCGCCTCGTGGAAAAACATCACCCAGCGGGCGGCATACAGCACGCTGAACAGCACAAACAGGCCAATGGTGAACAGCCACAGGCCCTCGGCGACGGCATGCAGGCCTGGCAGGCTGACTGGCAGCTGGGCCAAGGCCAGCGCCAGCACACCGGTGCCCATGGTCGCGGCAAACCAGTTCGGGGTGAACTGGCGAATCACTTCCCGGGGACGGGCCAAGTGACTGAAGGGTTTGTAGCGGTGAGTGGTCGAGCAGCTCATGGGTTAATCCTCTTCCTCATTTGAGGTTGGGGCCATGATAGAACCTGATCGAATATCTATATAACGGGTAATATCTCTAACTGTTATCTATTTCACCTATATTAATCGTAATCATGCGCTGGCCCTTGCCTGCGCCGTGTCCCGCCACAACAACCCAACAAGCGCGCCGAGAGACAGCAAGATAAGCACCGCACCGTAGCCGTCCGTGGTCGCGATCAGGCCAAAGACGCGGCTCAGGTTACCCGCCAACAGCGCCGGCACGCAGAACGCCAGGTAGCTCAATACATAGAACGCCGACATCAGGCCCGCCCGCTCATGGGGCAACGCCAGGCCCACGATACTGCGCACACTGCCCATGAAACCGCCGCCGAAGCCCAGGCCTGCGATCACACTGGCGACAAAGAACAGCCACAGGCTGGCGGTGTTTACGGCAACCAGCAGCAACCCCACGCCCACGGCCAGCAGTGCAGCCGACAAGCGCATCACCTTGTCAGCCGCGTGATTGCGCAGGCTGTAGATCATCACCGCGCCGCTCAAGGTCACCACCGCCACCAGCCCGCCGCCGATCAAGTGCGAGGTCGACCCGGTGGCGACGCGCACCAACGACGGCGCCAACGAGGAAAAGAACCCACCCAGCGCCCACACGGCCACATTCAATGGCATCGCCAGCCACAAGGCGCGGCGCGCCTGCGGCGGCACATGCAGGGTTGGCGCCAGGGACTGCAAGGCGCCGGGTATACGACTGACCGTTTCAGGCAGGCGCCATACATAGAGAGCCTGCAACACCATCAAGCCCAGCAGGGTGTAATAGATCAATTGGGTTGGCCATGGCGCGTACTCCACCAGTAACCCGCTGCCCAGGCCACCACTGGCCATGCCGAGCATCGGTGCAAGGCTGTTGAGCATCGGGCCGCGGACGCGGTCGGTATCGAGCAGCATCGCACTCAATACCGCTGTGGCAGTGCCAGTCGCGAAGCCCTGTAACGCGCGGGCGGCCAGCAGGCAGGCGGTGCTGTCAGCGTGGATAAACAGCAGCATCGCCACACTATTGAGCAGCAGCGCGGCGAAGATCACCGGCTTGCGTCCCAGGTAATCCGAGAGCGACCCCACCGTCAGCAGGGCCGCCAGCAGGCTCACGGCATAGACACCAAAGATGGCCGTGAGCATGGCCGCCGAAAAATGCAGGTGGTCTTGATACACCTGGTACAAGGGCGTCGGCGCGCTGGAGGCGGCGAGAAAGGTCAGCACCATGATCACTAGAAACGCCAGGCTGGACCGCTGAGAGATGACACTGGACATGGGCACGCTCCGCTAAAGCTAATATTTTGCTTTTGTGCAGTGTGCTATTCGCTGGCGCTTAAAGCAAATTCTTTGTGTTAAGGTCTTGCCCATGGCGATCAAAGAAGGCCTCCGCCCGGGGGGCCGCAGTGCCCGGGTACAAGAATCCGTCCACAGAGCGGTGCGCGAATTGCTGGAAGCCCATGAGCGTTCCAGTGTCACCGTGCCGATGATTGCGGCATGTGCAGGCGTCACGCCGTCGACCATTTACCGGCGCTGGGGCGATCTGTCAGTACTGCTCGCCGACGTCGCCCTGGCCCGAATGCGTCCCGATACCGAACCGGCCAACACCGGCAGCCTGCGTGGCGACCTGCAAGCCTGGGCCGAGCAATACCTGGATGAGATGAGTTCGGACGTAGGCCGCAACATGATGCGCGACGTGCAAAGCAGCCCGACGCCAGGGTATTGCGTGAGCATCCTGAGTGGGCAGTTGCAGGTGATTGTTGACCGCTACCCGCAGGAACAGCCACCGAGCGTTGACCATCTGATCAACCTGCTCGCCGCACCGACGGTGTTTCGTATTCTGTTTTCGGCAGAGCCTTTGGCGGTAGAAGAACTGCATGCCCTGATCGAGCTGGCACTAAAAAACTGAAGCGCGTGCGCCGACACAAAATGTGGGAGCTGGCTTGCCTGCGATGCAGACACCTCGGTACACCCGTCAAGCGAAGTCGATACCATCGCAGGCAAGCCAGCTCCCACATTTGTTCGGTGTGCATCCAATAAAAAACGGCCTCTGATGAGGCCGTTTTGTTATTTCCAATCCCACATCATGTACGCATCCCACGCCCACTCACCAGCAACCGCGCACAACCGATATACAGCACCACGGTCGCAACGATCATAAAGGTGATCGCCACACTGATCTTGATATCCGACACGCCCAGAATGCCGTAGCGGAAGGCGTTGACCATGTGCAGCACCGGGTTGGCCAGGGATACCGTCTGCCAGAACGGCGGCAGCAAGGTGATGGAGTAAAACACCCCGCCCAGGTAGGTCAGCGGCGTCAGCACGAAGGTCGGGATAATGGAAATATCATCGAAGTTGCGTGCGAACACGGCGTTGATAAAGCCCAGCAGCGAGAAGATCGTCGCCGTCAGCACGACCACCAGAATGGTGACCCCCAGGTGATGCACCTGCAGGTGGGTAAAGAACAGCGACAGCAGCGTCACGATCACCCCCACCATCAGGCCACGCAACACGCCGCCCAGGGTGTAGCCGATGAGGATGGTGTGCGGTGACACCGGCGAGACCATCAGCTCTTCGATGGAGCGCTGGAACTTGCTGCCAAAGAAACTCGACACCACGTTGCCGTAGGAGTTGGTGATCACCGACATCATGATCAGGCCCGGCACGATGTACTCCATGTAGGTGAAACCACCCATGTCGCCGATTTGCCGGCCGATCAGGTTACCGAAGATCACAAAGTACAGGACCATGGTGATCGCCGGCGGCAGCAGGGTCTGCGGCCAGATCCGGGTAAAGCGCTTCACTTCGCGATAGACAATGGTTTGCAGCGCGACAAGGTTGGGTTGCAGTTCGGAACTCATACCGCCACCTTCGCCAGATTTTTCTCCACCAGGGACACGAACAACTCCTCAAGGCGATTGGTTTTGTTACGCAGGCTCAACACTTCGATGTTCTGAGTCGCCAGCTGGGTGAACAGCGCGGTGATGCCCATGGCCTTATCCACCTGCACCTCCAGGGTGTGGCTGTCCACCAGCCGGCTTGGGTAGCCGAGCAACTGCGGCGCCACCGAGAGATTGTTTTTCAAGTCGAGCAGGAAGGTTTCCACATGCAACTGGCCCAGCAGGTTGCGCATGCTGGTGTTCTCGACAATGGTGCCGTGGTCGATGATGCCGATGTTGCGGCACAACTGCTCAGCCTCCTCCAGGTAGTGGGTGGTGAGGATGATGGTGATGCCCTTCTCGTTCAGTTCGGTGAGGAAGGTCCACATCGAGCGGCGCAGTTCGATGTCCACGCCGGCGGTAGGTTCGTCGAGGATCAACAGGCGCGGCTCATGCACCAGGGCACGGGCGATCATCAGGCGTCGCTTCATGCCACCGGACAGCGAGCGCGAAGGCACGTCACGCTTGTCCCACAGGCCCAGTTGGGTGAGGTACTGCTCGGCGCGTTCCTTGGCGACTTTCGCCGGAATGCCGTAGTAGCCAGCCTGGGTCACGACAATGTCGAAGGTCTTTTCGAACTGGTTGAAATTGAATTCCTGGGGCACCACGCCAATGGAGCGCTTGAGCGCCGCCGGGGATTTGTCCAGGTCATGCCCGAAGATATTCACCGTGCCGCTGGTCTTGTTGACCAGGGTGGAGAGAATACCGATGGTGGTGGATTTGCCGGCACCGTTGGGGCCCAGCAAGGCGAAGAAGTCACCTTCGGCAACGTCCAGATCGATACCACTCAGGGCCTGGAAACCGTTGCCGTAGGTTTTGGTTAGCTGCCGGATGGACAGAGCGGAACTCATATCGGAATACGCACCAAAGAAGGGAATAGAAAGAATAGATGAGGGCACACCGCAGGTAGTTCAACCGGCGATGCAATGCGGGCATGGTGCTTGCCCATGCCGCACAAGTACAGTCACCCGTATTAATAGTGTGTATTAAGTCAACGCGGTCATCACCGCCTTGCGGTAGGCCGGGCGCTGTTGCAAGCGCTGGTACCAGGCCTCCAGATTCGGCATTGCCGGGCGTTCGATGGGCATCTCGAACCAGGCGTAGATGAAGCAGCCCAAGGGAATATCGCCCATGCCGAACGCCTGGCCGGACAGGTAGGGTTGCTCGGCGAGGGCTTGTTCGACGGTTTTGAGCGCGTCGATACAGGCTTGGCGCCCGGCATTGATGCTGTCCCAGTTTTGCTGGTCAGCCGGGGTGCGCACGATGCCCCAGAACACCGCCTTGAACGGGTCGGCGAGCGTGGAAGTGGTCCAGTCCATCCACTTTTCGGCGTTGGCCCGGGCTTGCAAGTCGCTGGGGTAAAAGTCCGATGCCTGCTTGGCGCACAGGTAACGCACGATGGTGTTGGACTCCCACAGCACAAAGTCGCCATCTTCGATCACCGGCACCCGGCCATTGGGGTTCATGGCCCGGTATTGGGGGGTATCGACCACACCAAAAGCCCCGCCCGCATCAATTGCTTCATAGTCCAGGCCGAGTTCCTCGGCGCACCACAGTGCTTTCCTGACGTTTGATGAATTTTTACGACCCCAGATCTTCAGCATGACCGCGCCTTATTGTGGATGAACTTGGCTGGATGAAGGCAGCAGCATACGCCGGTTCAGCCGCGGCTTAAATCGCTCTGCATATCGCCGAGCAGGGTGGGCGCATCGTCGGCAAACAGGTGCGGGTAGCACTGACGGATATGCCCGAAGAAAAATGCTTCAGGCACGTCAGCAAATTGCCCGTGGTCCACCACGTACTCCATCGAACGCTGACCCTGGCGATTGAACGCGTGGAACACGCTGTCGTGCAGGCCATCGAATTCCAGCGGCGGCACGTCGAACACCTCGCACAGTTGCTGGTTGAACGCCGGAGTGGCCTTGACCCAGCGGCCGTTCAGGTAAAGCTCGGTATAACCGTGCATGGCGAACACGTCACTCTTGAGCAGCGCGAGCAGCCGCGGTGTGGACAAGTGGTTGCGCACGTCCGCCAGGCCAATGCGTGCGGGAATGCCGCAGTGGCGCGCGCAAGCGGCGAGCAACGTAGCTTTGGGCACACAGTAGCTTTCGCCGGCCGCCAGGGCGAAGCTGGCGCTCAAGGTGTTGGGGTCACGGCTGAAGGTATAGGGGTTGTAGCGAATGGCCTCACGCACCGCGTAGTAAAGACTGACTGCCTGGTCACTTAAATCCGGGCGGGTTCCGCGATGTTTCTCGGCGAACTCCACCACCACAGGGTGGTCACTATCGATGAAGCGGCTGGGACTCAAGTACGTATTCATGAGCTTGATCTCCGAGGGGAGCCTGGAGTTTAACCACCAGGCCTGCCAGAGAGATAACGACGATTCGGCCAAATGCCGGCGCCGGCTGATGGGTTGCCCAGTACACCTTGTTACACCCTGATCACCCGGCTTGTTCGGATGCCGACTAAGCTCCCTGGTGGTTTCGCCCCTGGTTCACGGAGGATTGAATATGCTGTTGTTGTGGATACTGGTGCTGGTGGTCGGCATTGCCTACCTGGCACACCGCCGTACTGCCCCCCTGCCCGCCCTGGGCGTGGTCGCCGTCTACCTACTGGCGATGGGCGCCTGGAGCCACGCACCGGGTTGGCTGCTGCTGATCTTCTGGGTGCTCCTGGCCGTGGTGGCCGCGCCTTTGTTGCTGCCCGACCTGCGCCGCCAATACTTCACCAAGCCGCTGTTCAGCTGGTTCCAGAAAGTGCTGCCGCCGATGTCCGAGACCGAGCGCGATGCGATCGATGCCGGTACCGTATGGTGGGATGGCGAACTGTTCAGTGGCCGCCCCGACTGGGACAAATTGCTGGCCTACCCCAAGGCGCAATTGACCGAGGAAGAGCAGGCGTTCATCGACGGTCCCACCGAAGAACTCTGCGCCATGGTCAGCGACTGGGAAATCGGCCAGGCCATGGACCTGCCGCCGCAAGCCTGGGAACACATCAAGACCCATGGTTTCTTCGCCCTGATCATTCCCAAGGAGTACGGTGGCAAGGGCTTCTCCGCCTATGCCCACTCCCAGGTTGCCATGAAGCTCGCGACCCGCAGCGGTGACCTGGCCTCCACCGTGATGGTCCCCAACTCCCTCGGCCCCGCCGAACTGCTGCTGCACTACGGCACCGACGAACAACGTAACCACTACCTGCCGCGCCTGGCCCGCGGCGACGACATTCCGTGCTTCGCCCTCACCGGCCCGCTGGCCGGCTCCGATGCGGGCGCCATGCCCGACACCGGGGTGATCTGCAAAGGGGAATGGGAAGGCAAGGAAACCCTCGGCCTGCGCCTGAACTGGGAAAAGCGCTACATCACCCTCGGCCCGGTCGCGACCTTGCTCGGTCTGGCCTTCAAGGCTTATGACCCAGACCACCTGCTGGGTGAGGAAGAGGACCTGGGCATCAGCCTCGCGTTGATTCCTACCGACACCCCTGGCGTGGAAATCGGCCGTCGTCACCTGCCGCTTGGCGCCGCCTTCATGAACGGCCCCAACTCCGGCAAGGATGTGTTTATCCCTCTGGAATACCTGATCGGTGGCCAGGAGATGCTCGGCAAGGGCTGGATGATGCTGATGAACTGCCTGTCGGTCGGCCGTTCGATCTCGCTGCCCGCCGTCGGCACTGGCGCTGCCAAGTTCACCAGCCTGGTGACCGGCCAATACGCCCAGGTGCGCGAACAGTTCAACGTACCGCTGTCGGCCTTCGAAGGGATCCAGGAAGCCCTGGCACGCATCGGTGGCAACGCCTGGCTGATGGACAGTGCGCGCATGCTCACCGCCAACGCCGTGGACCTGGGCGAGAAGCCGTCAGTGTTGTCGGCGATCCTCAAGTACCACCTGACCGAGCGTGGCCGTGAGTGCATCAGCCACGCCATGGACGTGCACGGCGGCAAGGGCATCATCATGGGCCCCAACAACTACCTGGGCCGCAACTGGCAGGGCGCACCGATTTTCATCACCGTGGAAGGCGCCAATATCCTCTCGCGTAACCTGATGATCTTCGGCCAGGGCGCCATTCGCTGCCACCCCTTCGTGCTCAAGGAAATGGCCCTGGCCGGCCGCGAAGACCATGACCAGGCGTTGAAGGAATTCGACGGCCTGCTGATGCAACACATCGGCTTTGCCGTCAGCAACGCCGCCAGCACCCTGGTGCTGAACCTGGGCTTCGGGCACTTCGAAAAAGCCCCGGGCAACCGGTTGAGCCAGGGCTACTTCCGTGCCCTGAACCGCCAGGCGGCTGCGTTTGCCCTGCTGGCCGACCTGAGCATGATGTTGCTGGGTGGCGAACTCAAGCGCCGCGAACGCCTGTCCGCCCGCCTGGGTGATGTGCTGAGCCACATGTACCTGGCCTCGGCGGCGCTCAAGCGTTATCACGACCTGGACTCGCCGGACCATCTGGAGCCGCTGTTTGCGTGGGCCATGGAAGAAAGCCTGGGCGAATCGGAACGCGCACTGGATGAGCTGCTGAGCAACTTCCCGAACAAGGTGCTGGGCTGCCTGCTGCGGGTGATCGTGTTCCCATTCGGGCGTCGTCATACCGGCCCGTCCGATGCGCTGGATGCCGAAGTGGCAGCCGTGATCGGCCGCGCCAAGGGCGACCCGACCCTGGAAGAATTGCTGGCCGGCTGTTATCGCCCGCAATCAGCAGAAGATCCCGTGGGCGCCCTGCAACATGCCTACGACCTGCTCGGTGCCAGCCACCCCTTGCAGAAAAAACTCCACAGCGCGCTCAAAAGCGGCCAGGTCAAGCCGGCTGCCGGCGAGCATGCCATCGACGCGGCCCTGCAGGCCGGCGTGCTGCAACCGGCCGAGGCGCAAACCCTGCGCGATGCCGAGGCGGCGCGACGCAAGGTGATCGACGTGGATGATTTCAGCAAGGAAGAGCTGATGCAGGCAGAAGGTAAAGTCCGCTGAGTCGAGCGGTCATATAAAAACGGGCGCGAGAGGCTTATACTCTCGCGCCCGTTTTTGCTTTAGAGGCCTTATCTCGTGTCCAACGTCGTTGCCGATCATCTCGTCTTGCTCGACCACTTGCGCAGCATCCTGGTTGCCGTCGGCGAAGCCGAACAGGTACCCGAGGAAAGCCACTCGCTGTTCCTGGAGCGTTTCGACGAACTGCGCGCCCTGTTGCCAATCGACCCGATCGAAAGCCAGTACCTGGGCCAGGACCTGATGAGCCAGGTCATCCTGCGCTACCCGCAAATCGCCCACCTGGTGCCCCGCGACCTGCTGTGGTTCTTTGGCGGCGACTGCCTGCACTTCATGCCCGACGAAGAACTGGACCTGTACCAGGCCCTGGAAGAACGTCGCTATGAAGCCGAACAGAACGACGAACCGTTCGACTGGAACCAGGAAAAACAGCTGCTGGCGATGCCTCAGGACCAGAGCAAACACTGACGACTATGCTCGTTCCTACGCTCTGCGTGGGAACCTATCCTGTGACGCTCTGCGTCACCCGTGCACAGGCATAAAGGCAGGACGCGGAGCGTCCAAGGTGGCATTCCCACGCAGAGCGTGGGAACGAGCAACCGCGCTCCTACCGCCGCCGCAGCGTGGGCTCCTTGGCCATGCACTCCACCAGATAATCGATAAACACCCGCAACTTCGGCGGCAGGTACCGTGTGGGCGAATGCAGCAGCCACGCCTCGCCATGGTACGAGGCAATAAAATCCCACCCCGGCAACACCTGCACCAACTCCCCCGCTTCCAATGCACGCCGCGCGGTGAAATACGGCAAGCTGGCAATCCCGACATGCTGCAACGCCGCCTCCAGCCGCACCCCGGTGTGGTTCGCCGCATACCGGCCGCGTACGCCGACCGTTACCGCCTTGCCAGCCTGGCGAAACTTCCAGCGTGAATCTCCCGGTGTTTCACCCAGATAAATGCAACTGTGCCCAAGCAGATCATGGGGATGGCTCGGTGTACCGTGCTCGGCCAGATATTGCGGCGTCGCGCACAACAAATGTTCGATGGGCAACAGCTGGCGCCCGACCAAGCCTGGCGGTGGGCTGTCGGTGATGCGGATGCTCAAGTCGACGTTGTCGTCGATCAAATCCACATGCCTATCTTCCAGGATCAATTGCACATCCACCTTGGGATAGCGCCGCAAAAATTCCGGCATATGCGGGTGCACCACAAATCGCCCCACCGCCTTGGGCACACTGACCCGCACCAGCCCCTCGGCTTCATGGGTAAATTGCCCACTGATTTCCATCACCGAGCGCGCCGCATTGACCATCTCCTGGCAACGCTTGAACACCTCCTCGCCGCCCTCGCTCAGGCGCAGCTTGCGCGTGGTGCGTTGCAGCAGGCGCGTGGCCAGGGCTTGTTCCAGGCGCGAGATGCTGCGGCTCACCGCCGAAGGTGAAACGCTGAGTTGCCGCGCCGCTTCGGAGAAGCTGCCGGTTTCCACGACCTTGACGAAAATCGCCATTTCACCCAATAACGGTAAAGGAAGATTGATGCTCATGACGCACAGGTCCATTGATAATTGAGCGGATTATCACCCATCTGCGCACTATTTATACTGCCCACAGAACCCTGATGCGGATGTAGATGATGACCGAGCGCCTGTTTTTTACCCACGACCACCTGACGGCCGAGCTGGAAGTGCTCAGTTGCACCCCGTACGAAGAGCAATTCGCCGTGATTGTGCAGTCGACCATTTTCCATCCCCAAGGCGGAGGCCAGCCGTTCGACACCGGCTGGCTCGGCGATAGCCAGGTACTGCGGGTCGTGCAGGAAGCCGAACAGGTGGTGCACTACGTCGACCAGCCCCTGGAACCAGGACCCGCCATTGCACGAGTCGACGCACAGCGGCGCGCCTTGCACACTCGTCTGCATTCGGCGGGGCACTTAATTGGCAATGCCGGCGAACGCCTGGGCTGGATGCCGATCAAGGCTCACCACTGGCCCGGCGAAGGCAAGATCACCTTTATCCGTGGCCAGACCGCGCAAGACATGGATGCGCAGACGCTCCAGCAGTGGGTCAACACATGGATCGCCGCCGACTATCCCCGCTATATGACGCTGGAAGATGGCACCCGCGAAGTCGGCTTCGGCGAATTACCGGCTTACGCCTGTGGCGGTACGCATGTTCAAGCGTTGAGCGAACTGGGCCAGGTAACGATCCTGGCGTTGTCGGAGAAAAAAGGCGCACTCTCGGTGCGCTATGAAATCAATGTGGGGGGAGGCTTGCCTTAATGCCATTCAGTTAAGCTCAGTTCCCCTGTGGGAGCTGGCTTGCCTGCGAAAGCGTTAGTGCAGTAGCAGATGCAGTGACTGACACACCGCTATCGGGGGCAAGCCCCCTCCCACATTGGATCGCCCCAAAGAAACAGGCTACACGGCAATCGCCCCCGCCCTGCTCGGCTCAACCACGAACGACTTCAACGTCGACACCGTCGCCGCCGGGTCACGCGGATCACTGATCGCACGAAAATTCGTCAACATGCTATTGGCCACCAACTCCACCGACACATACCCACGCTGGCGACTGTCGAAAAACTTCACATGGGGGTTGAGCGGCATGATCTTCATGAACGCGTCATAGGGCGGGCCGTCGGAGGTCACCGACGAGCCAACAAACTCGGTGGCGACCACCGCCGAGTCCGGCCTTTCTGCGTCGGCATGCAGGTCGGTGGCCCAGAACGAATGAATATCCCCTCCCCAGAACACCGGGTTCTTCACGCGATTGCGCACGATCGACGCCAGCATCCGTGAGCGGTTCGCCATGTAGCCATCCCAGCCATCGGTCCAGCGGCCAAGCTTATGGTTGGTGAGGTCACGCTGCATCAGCGGCGCCACCAGCAGGTCTTGTGCGATCACATTCCACTGCGCTCCAGACTGGGCAAAGCCCTGGTCCAGCCAGGCTTCCTGCTGCCAGCCGAGCAACGTGCGGCCAGGGTCACGCAGGTCGCTGCAGGGGGCGGTGACAATATGCCCCTGGTGGCTGCCATTGGCCGCGATGCACGGTTGCTCGGAACGGTACTGGCGACCGTCGAGCACATGGAAACGCGCAAGCCGGCCGTAATCCAGGCGCCGGTAAATGCGCATGTCCGGCCCCTTCGGCACGCTGCTGGCACGCAGGGGCATGTGTTCGTAAAACGCCTGATAAGCCGCCGCGCGTTGTTTGAGAAACTGCGCCACCGCCACTTTCGGGTCCTGGGACCAGCGGTTGGCGTAGTCATTCTGTACTTCGTGGTCGTCCCAGGTAACGATGCTAGGGGCTGCGGCGTGCAGGGCCTGCAGGTCTGGATCAGTCTTGTAGAGTGCGTAGCGGTTGCGGTAATCACTCAGGCTTTGCGCGTTGCCGCTGCCGTGAGAACGAAACACCTTGCCCGACTCCGCCGCATAGGAGCTGTCGTAGATGTAATCACCGAGGAAAAACACCAGGTCCGGCTGCTCGGCGGCAAGGTGTCGGTAGGCGCTGAAGTAACCGCGCTCCCAATGCGAGCAGGACACAAACCCCAGCCGGGCCGAGGCCATGGCCTGCAACGGCGGCATCGTGCGCGACTGGCCCACCGGGCTCTGCGCACCGAGCCCTTCAAACTGGTACCAATACGGCCGATCTGCCGCCAGCCCCGCCACCTCGACATGCACCGCATGAGCGAAACGCGGCGTCGCCAATACTTCGCCCTGCTTCACAATGCGCGTCATCGCCGCATCGCTGGCTACCCGCCAACGCAGCGGCACCGAGCGACTGAGGCCGACACGGCCATCCGCGGCGTTGAACAACGGCGCCAGGCGCGTCCAGATCACAAAGCCATCTGGCAACGGGTCGCCGGAAGCCACGCCGAGGGTGAACGGATAATCCACCCCGGCACTGCGCGCAAACGGGCTGAGGATGGAAAAGGCGGTAGCGACCACCAACCCGCCGAGGACCCGGCGTCGGCCGTGGTCGACGTCGCCGCTCACAAGCAGCGCTCCCAGTCATCACGCACGCTGGCAAACCCGAGCAAGTCCTCATACACGCCGTTCTTCAGGAACGCCTGGTGCATGCAGCCTTCATAGCGCAGGCCGATCTTCTCCATGACCCGCGCCGATTCCTTGTTGCGCGCGAAACACTGGCTGCCCACGCGCTGCAACCCTAGCGCCTCGAAGCCGAAGTCCATCACCGCACTCGCCGCTTCAGCCGCATACCCCTGGTTACGGCAGTGCGCTGCCACCCAGCCACCCAAATGCCCATAGTGATGGCGAGCATTAATGCGCAGGCTGACCATGCCGACCAATTCGTCGGTGCCGCGCACATGCATCCCCAGGTTCAGCAGCTCACCGGTGCGGTACTTGTCAGCGATCCCCGCAATAAAATCCTGCGCGGTTTCCAAGGTGTAGGGCGATGGAATGTTCGCCGTGTTGTCGGCAATTTTCGGCCCGTTGGCAAGCGTGAAAAGCACCTGCGCCTGGTGCATATGCAGGGCGCGTAACAGCAGTCGCGGGGTCGTCAATTGAGGCAGTGCAGTGGGCATGGGAGCCGGCTCTCAAGATAAATTTCTCAAGCATGGAGGCCCCGAGTGTCAGTTTCATTACGCCCGAAAACTGACCGGTAAGTTTTCTGAAAGACGCGTCCTAGAGCCTCTAAACGGTCAATTAAAGTTAACCAATCGGTCATTTTTGGCTGTTAGCGTTTTGCCCCTAATTCAATGACGGGGTAACGGAATGAGAACCTGGGACGAACCCAAGAAACGCAAGGCGCACATCGAGCTGATCCCGATGATCGACGTGATGATGTTCCTGCTGGTGTTTTTCGTACTGGTGAGCCTGAACGTGATTCCCGCGCTCGGCATGAAGACCCAATTGCCCAGCGCCAGCAGTTCGCAGCAGCTCAAGCCGCAAAACAAATTCATCCTCACCCTGGGCCTGGAAGGCCAGTTGCAACTGGACGGTAAGGACCTGACGGTGGAGGCCCTGGTGCCGGCGCTGAAGGCTGCCGAAAAGCCCGATACCAAGTCGACGATCATCGTCAACAGCGATAAAGGCGTGGAGGTTTCGCGCCTGGTGGAAGTGATGGACACCCTGCGCCTGGGTGGCTTCACCTCCGTGTCCATTGCTACGCGTAAGTCCTGACCATGTACGTTCTGTTTCGCGTGCGTCAGCTGCTGGGCGGCGTGCCGGCCCTGATCGCCTTGGTGCTGATTGCACTGGGTATCCAGTCCCAGACGTTGAAGGTCGAGCCGGTGTATGACGAGTCGGCGGTCGAATTGGCCTTGGTCGAGCCGGAACCGCAAGTCATACCGGAACCGGTGGTGGAGCAAGAACCGCCACCGCCAGTGATCGAAGAGGAAGAGGCCGAGCCGGCGCCCCCGCCGCCACCGCCCAAGCCGCTGCCCAAACCCAAACCTGAACCCAAGCCAAAACCTGTGCCCAAGCCTGCCCCCGTGGTCGCCAAGCCCGTGCCGACGCCGCCACCGGTGGCCGCCAAGCCAGCCCCGGCCGTCGTCACCCAAGCGGCACCGACGCCTGCCCCACCGGCGCCACCGAAGGTCGATGGCCAGGCCCTGGAAAGCGGTTACCTCAAAGGCTTGCGCAACGAACTGGACACCTACAAGCAGTACCCCACCGGGCGCCAGGCGTCCCTCGAACGCCCGAGCGGCGAGGTGGTGGTGTGGTTGCTGGTAGACCGTCAAGGCCGTGTCCTCGACTCGGGTTTACAAACCCAGGCCTCGAGCATGCTGCTCAACCGGGCCGCCACCAATAGCTTGCGTCGCATCAAGCAAGTCAAACCGTTCCCCGAGCAAGCCTTCGGGGGGCGCAATGAGCAGCGCTTCACCGCCACCTTCAACTACAGCGTGCAATAAGCACCCGACACCAGGACGACAGTGATGAAGTTCACCCGTATTCATCTGGCACTAGTGGCCGCGACCAGCATGACCCAGGGAATGGTCATGGCAGAGACCAGCGACAGTGACGTCGGCACCATTGGGGTACAAGGCAAGGCGACCGCAGGAGGCGGTTACATGGTGCCGGAGGAAAGCATCAAGGGCCGCTCCACGGTAACCAAGGAAGCACTGGATAAACAGGCGGCCACCGGCAATGCCATCGACAAGCTCAAGTACACCCCCGGCTTGAACATCTCCAGTGAAGACAACACTGGCCTGTCGGGCTTTCGCTTCACCATGCGCGGCATGAACTCCGACCAGGTGGGCATGTCGGTGGACGGCATGCCGATCAATGATTCGGGCAACTACGCGCTGTATTCCAACCTGCTGGGCGATCCGGAAAACATCGACCAGATCTTCGTCACCCAGGGCGCTGCGGAATCCGACGGCCCGCACATTGGTTCCAGCGGCGGCAACATTGGCATCGTCACGATTCGCCCGACCAAGGAAACCGGTGCCTTCGTCAAACAGGTCGTCGGCAGCAACGCCACGCGCAAGACTTTTGCCCGCCTCAACACCGGCGAAATCAACGGCCTGAGCAACTGGCTGTCGGTGTCCCACACAGAAGGTGAAATGTGGCGCGGCTCGGGCGCGGTACGCGCGGACAAGGTGGAGTGGAACAGTTTTTTCGACGCCGGCAATGGCAACACCGCCAACCTGATCCTCAAATACCACGAGCAGGACAACAACAGTTACAGCCAGTTGACCAAGGCGCAGTTCCAGCAATATGGCCGCAAGTACGACCCTTACCCTGCCACCCCCAGCGTGGGCAGCAACGGCAAATACAACAGCTATTACGCCCTGGCGCAGAACCCGTTCCAGACCTTCACCGCCGTGCTCAACACCCAGTTCAAACTGGCCGATAACCTCGCGCTGTCCGTGATCCCGTATTACTACTGGGGCAATGGCAGCGGCGTCGGTTCATCCAGCTATGCCCTCAACCGTGGCTCCAACCAGGGCGGTGTGTTCGACCTCGGCAACCTGCCCACGGCCGCCCAATACAACGCCGACGGCACACCCAACAGCGGCGTGTACTACCGCCCTTCACGCACGCAAACCTGGCGTCCGGGTATCACCACCAAGCTGACCTGGGACCTTGGCGACCACAGCCTGCAATTCGGCTACTGGTACGAGCGCGCACGCCAGAGTCAAACCCAGCCGTTCATTCCGCTCAAGAGCAACGGCAAGCCAGTGGACACCTGGCCGGACTCCAACAGCGCCATCGTCGATGCCAACGGCAACACCGTGCAGGGCCGCGACCGTTTCACCGTGACGCCAGCGCAAAAGGTCTGGGCCCAGGACACCTGGTACATCAACCCGGACTGGACCTTCATCGCAGGCCTGGCCTACATGAACGTCGAGCGTGAAGGCACCAACCACGGCAGCCTCAACGAACGCCCGGAAAAACGTAACCAGACCTACAACAAACTGCTGCCCAACGCCGGCCTGAAATACCAGCTGGACGAGCGTGACCAGTTGTTCTACAGCGTGTCGCGCAACATGCGCGTGCCGCAGAACTACGTGCTCTACGACAAAGGCGCCGGCTCGATCGACGCCGAGCCGGAAACCAGCTGGAACCATGAACTGGGCTGGCGCTACAGCGGCGACGACATGAGCCTGGCCGCCACCCTGTTCTACATGGACTTCAAGAACCGCCAGGTGTCGTCCCGGGACATCAACGGCGACTTTGCCGACATCAACGCCGGCTCCGTGGTCAACAAAGGCCTGGAGCTGGAGTGGAGCGGCCAGTTGCCCCACCACTTCAATTACTACACCTCCTACACCTACACCAAGGCCGAGCAGCAGGATGACCTGACCGTCTACAACGCCGGCAAACCCATCGTGCTGCCCACCAGCGGCAAGCAGTTCGCCAACGTGCCCAAGAACATGCTGGCGGCCAACATCGGTTATGACGACGGGCGCTTCTACGGCACCTTCGGCGGCAAGTACACCAGCAAGCTCTACGGCGACCTGACCAACGACGAGGCGATTTCCGGTCGCACCGTGTTCAACCTCGGCGCCGGTATTTACCTGCCGGTGGACAAGAAGGTGGTCAAGGACGCGACCCTGCGCCTGAACGTCGACAACCTGTTCGACAAGAAATACCTGGACGGCGTGTACACCACCAAGACCAACGCGGCCAGCTACAGCGGCTTCCGCGATGGCGACCCGGCGTACATCGTCGGCCTGGACCGTACCGTCACGGTTTCGCTGGAAGCGAATTTCTAAGACTCACCCCAAGAGGAACACCATCATGGATATGAACCTGCTCCACGACGTCACCTTCTATGTGATGTACGCGGCGATGGCCATTGCGATCTTCATCGCCATCGAACGCGGTATCTACTTCGCCTACGTACGCCGCCAGGCACGCGCATTGATCGACGCCCTGGGCGCCAATGTGCACAGCGAGCGTGACCTGCCGGAAAACCTGACCCGTCGCGACAGCCTGCCGCTGAACATGATCTTGCCGGTGCTGGCCCAGAAGGCAACCCACGGTTCGCGCAAAGACCTGGACGACGAAATCGATACCCAGTACCTGAAGACCCGCGCCCCACTGGCCCGCAGCCTGTGGATCATCGAGACCATCACCACCGCCGCCCCGCTGCTGGGCCTGCTGGGCACCATTCTCGGCATCATCGACACCTTCAAGGCACTGGCCACCGCGGGCGTGTCGGACCCAGGGCAGATTTCCGGGGGTATCGGGACGGCGTTGTTCGCCACGGGATTAGGTATCGCCATCGCACTGTTTTGCGTGGTGTTTCACAACTTCTTCCAAGACAGCCTGGAGCGCATCAACGACCAGTTGAAGATCCTGTTGATCCGCGCCGCCACCGGTGCCCGCGCACAGGATGAAGTGCCCCATCGCGTGCCCACCCCGCTGCACAGCCGCACGGCTTGACCTACAGGGCGGGCGCCTTGGGCGCTCGCCTTTTCCTTTGGTGCGATGAGACGCTTATGTCCCTTTCGATGAAGTTGCGTATCGCCGGCCTCACCGGCTTGCTCCTCAGTCCGCTGGCCCAGGCGGACTTTTCCATTCCAGGCTTTGAACTGGTGCATACCGTACCCGTGGACACCGCCCTGGGCACCGACGATCTGCGCCAGCCCGGCCCGGTATGGATCGAGCTGTTCGACGGCGCCAAAAGCCGCATTGATATCGGCCAGTTCTACGCCGCGGACCACCCTGGTTCGGTGATGAACACGGTGCTTGAACACCTGGAAGCCGCCGGCAAACGCGGCGTGAAGATTCGTTTCCTGCTCGAAGAAAAAGGCATCAAGCTGTCGGATGCCGCCACCCTGGAACGCTTGCGCGCCATTCCCAACCTGACCTTGCGCGTGCTGCCCTACGGGCAACTGAGCGGCGGCATCATCCACGCCAAGTACCTGCTGGTGGATGGCAAGCAGGCGTTTGTCGGCAGTCAGAATTTCGACTGGCGCGCCCTGGAGCATATCCACGAAACCGGGCTGCGCATCACTGACGAAACGGTGGTGGGCCAGGTGCAGGCGATCTTCGAGCAAGACTGGCAAGCCCAGGCCGCGCTGGCGGGTAAACAACCGGTGCCGCTACCCGCCAGTGGCCCGGCACCCGCACGTACCGGCAACTACTTGGTGGCCAGCCCGCAACGCTACAACCCGCCCGGCGTGGGCGACTCACAGTTGGAACTGCCGCGCCTGCTGGGCGAAGCCAAAAAAGAAGTACGCGTGCAATTGCTCGACTACGCGCCGCTGTCCTACGGACCGGATCGAACCCGGCCGTACTACGCGGTGATCGACAACGCCGTGCGCGCTGCTGCTGCCCGTGGCGTGTTGATCAAGCTGATGGTATCCAACTGGAACACCGACCCGCTGGAACTGCCTTATCTCAAGAGCCTGGCGGTACTGCCCAATGTCGAGATCAAGATCGTCACCCTGCCCGAAGCCAAGCAAGGCTTCATCCCTTATGCGCGGGTGATCCACAGCAAAACCATGGAGATCGACGGCCAAGTGGCGTGGGTCGGCACCAGCAATTGGTTGGGCGGCTACTTGGATAATTCGCGCAATCTGGAAGTGGTGATGCGCAGTGAGGCGATGGCCAAGCGCGTAGGCCAATTGCATGAACAACTGTGGGATGGGCCTTACGCTAGAGCCTTGAGCGTGACGGAGGAGTATCCCGCGGCCCATCCTGGCCAGCATTGACCTTGGGCACCTGAGTAATGGTAGTGTGTGGAAATGTTTCTGACTCTTCCGTCAGAAACCTCCTACTCACTACCTGCAAAGGAATGCCTTTAACCATGCACTTTCCACTGAAAAAACTGGTGGCTGCCACCTTGTTCGCCGCGAGCCTGTCGGCAGTTGCCACTCCCGCATCCGCTAACATCACCGCAGACCAAAGCGCAGCCATCCTGAAGCATTTCAGCGAGAACTCGGCCACCGATTTTCGCAGTTTCCTCGGCACCCTGGCCAAGAGCGAACTGGGCAAATCGGCTGACACCGGCCCTGCTATCAGCGCGTTTCTGGGCAACAAACCCCTGAGCGCCGAGCAGCAGAACGAGATCAATCGCCTGCTGGGCATTTATACCCGCGTGAAGTACGGCAAAGCCGCGCTCGAAACCCTGCGCGAACTCGTGGAAATCCCGACGTTCAACGTGGACGGCCTGCCACAGTATAAAAACCCGGAATTCCTCAAGATCGCGGCGAAGATCGAGGCCTTGGCCAAGTCCTTCAACCTGAACTTCCGTAACGTCGATAACCGCGTGTACGAAATTTCCCTGGAGGGCAGCGGTGATGACGTCGTGGGTGTGCATGCCCATGCCGATGTGGTGCCCGTGACCCCGGAAAACTGGGTGCTGCAAGACGGTACCAAACTCGACCCGTTCAAGGTCACGCTGATTGGCGACCGCATGTATGGCCGCGGTACCGAGGATGACAAGAACGGCATCGTGGTGACGATGTACGCCATGAAAGTCATCAAGGAAGAAAAACTGCCATTGGCGCGCACGTTCAAGCTGCTGGTGGACACCACTGAAGAAACCGCCGGTGATGCCATTCCTTACTACTTCGAACGCAATCCCGTGCCGCAATACAACCTGGCGCTGGATGGCGGTTACCCGGTGGTGATCGCCGAGAAAGGCTCGGGTACGGTCATGGCCACCTTCCCGGTGCGCAAGGGCGAAGGCAAAGGCGCGCAAATCATCGCGATGACCGGCGGCAAGGCGAACAACCAGATTCCATCGGCCTCGGTGGCCACGCTGGTCAGCGATACGCCAGCCGAATTGGCCGCCAGCTTGCAACAGGCCGGTGACGACTATGCCAAGCGCAATGGTGGCAATTTCCAGGTGACGGCCAAGGTCGATGGCAAGGACGTCAAACTCACGGTTACCGGCGTATCCGCTCACTCCTCCGAGCCTGAAACCGGGGTCAACCCGGTGGCGCGTATGCTGGACCTGATCCACAGCCTCGACGGCAAGGTCGCCCTCCAGCACAACCACATCACCGATGCCGCGCGGTATGCCGCCGACAACTGGGGCCTGGATTACCTGGGCGGCAAATTGGGTGTGGGCTACGCGGATGATTTCATGGGGCCGTTGACCACCTCGCTGACGTTTGTGGGGCAGGATGACAAAGCCTTCAAACTGGCCGTGAACCTGCGCGCACCGAAAGGTAAAACCCCGGAGGCGCTCAAGGCGCAAATCGAGCAGAAGCTGAACACCTGGGACAAGAACGCCAAGGTCAACGTGAGCTTCACTTACTCGCTGGACACGCCGATGTACCGCAACCCTGAAGGGGAATGGGTAAAAGCCTTGCTGGCAGTGGCCACTGAAAACCTGGGCATGGCGCACAAGTTCGGCACCTCGGCCGGCGCAACCTCGGTGCACGACCTGCCCAACGGCGTGCAATTCGGCCTGGCCCGCCCGGAAGAGAAGTACACCGGGCACACTGACAGTGAGTTCAAGACGGTTGAACAGTTCTTGCTGGACCTGCAGATCGTCACCGAAATGATGGGCCGCGTCGGGCAATTGCCGAAGCTCTGAGCCAGTTGAAGCCCCAGCGAGGCTGCGATGGCGGCGGCACAGGCACCCTCTTCAGCGCCTGAACCACCGCTTTCGCAGCCTCGCTAAAGCTCGACAGCTCCCACAGGAGATCGGCGGTGTGGGTGAGATCTCGCTTTGCAGGGCTATCGCGCCAAGCACAACTTGGCAACATCAGCCTTGCAACATCAGCATGTCTTCAAAGAAACCACCGACCGACTCAGTGGGATGGCACAGCTGTATTTCCAGCACCCAGGCCATTTCACTCGGTGGGATCTCCAGGTCAGCCAACACTTTGCTCTCGAACAACGCATGGGGGAAATCTGCAAGGCGGTGCCCTGCCAGGTTGCGTGCCAATCTCCAGCCTTTGGACAGGGCGCTCTGCTCGGCGAAGTCGTAGAGTTCACGCCCAGTCAGGCCACGCAGCCACGCCTGGCGTGTTTCATCAAACACTTCGTGCACGGCCGTTTTGCAGGCCTGGTGCAACGGCGCATCGCCGAACACAAACGTATCGCCATAGTCCCCTTCGTAGCCATCCCACACCGGGCCAAGATCGACCACGGCAATGTCATTAGCGCGCAGCCTGCGCTGACGATCAACACCCTCGCGCGGTGGGCGCACAGTGTCGGCGCCAAAACGAATGTAGGTCGGATGCCAGGTGTGCGAAGCGCCCATGGCCTGCAGTTGCCTTGCGGCCACCTCAAGGGCCTCGCCGGTGGTCATGCCGATCTTCAACTGGCTGGCAATGGCCCCCAGGGCACGCATGGATTTTTCCCGCGCAGCCAACATGCCGTCCAAGGAATAACGCGGGCCGACTTTCTCCCAGACCGGGTCGAACGACAGGGAAACCGTTTCCGCACTTGACCGACCACTGGCAACAAACGCCTCCGCGATAAACCGGTGGCTAGCCAACCCCGCTTCAAGGCAATGGGTGCGCACCTGGCTGAGCATTGCACCATTACCGCACGCATACACCTGGACCTGCTCCCAGCGATGCCCGTGACCCGATGCAACCTCCTGCACCCTGCCCTCTGATGACCGCACGGGATGCCAGCGAAAACGGGGATGCTCAAGCATCGCGTGGTCGAGGAAGGCGCTGTCATAAAAGTCCGCCGATTGCGCGCCACCCCAATACAACGTCACTTCGACATCGCGCTTGAGCGCGGTCAGCAGGATAGGCTTGATGCCCGCGTAACCAGTGCCCGTGGCAAATAGGACCACGGGCGCCGCCTCATCGTCCTGCCAGGTACAGGCACCAAACGGCCCTTCCACGTGAAGACGCTCACCCGCGCCGAGATCACCCAGGATACCCTCGGAAAAGTACCCGCCACTCACCCTTCGAATCTGGAAGATCAACCGCCCTTCATCATCGGCGGGCAGGTTGGCAACCGAAAAGCAGCGCGTGTCACCGTCCGCCAGGCGGAACTTGAGGTATTGACCAGGCCGCACCGCCACTGGGCTTTCGGGTATCAATACCAACTCGATCACATCGGGGCCCAGCGCACGCTTGCTATGCACTTGCGCCGCCACTACCAGCGCGGGCGTATCCAGCGACCAGCCGGGAATACGCAGGCGCATGTCGCCGCAGGCGTGGCTCTGGCATAACAACATTTCATTGGCTGCCAGAGGATAAGAAGGCGCCGGCGCACCCGGCGCAAGGCGCTTGGCCCGGTACGCACCTTCGGCGACCACCACCTTGCACGAACCGCAGGCGCCACGGCGGCAGGAGAACGGCACGGCCAAGCCGCTGGCGAGCATGGCGTCGAGCAAGAGTTCATCGCCCGCTTCAAAGGTTTTCCCCGAGGGCGACAGTTCGATGACATGACGTTTATTCATAAAGACCTCGGGATAAGTAAGGCTTGATTGTTGCGCTAGACTAGGCCCATTAAAACCTCCAGATTTGGATATTTCAGATGGTCCAGATGCGTAAATGGCGTCCACTGCTCCGGCTTGAAGAAGGTGCAAGCCAGGCGACTTACCGCAAGATCGCCGAAGGCTTGGTCAATGCCATCCTCGAAGGCCGCCTGCCGCCCGGGACGTTACTGCCGGGCACGCGGGAAATGGCACACTTGCTCGACGTCAACCGCAAGACGGTGATCCTGGCCTACGAAGAAGCCATGACCAAGGGCTGGCTGATCAGCGAGCCGCGCCGTGGCACCTTCGTCAATGCGCAGTTGACACCCACGCAACTGTCCAGCGTTACACAACCGTCTTTCGCACCGCAGTTACTGGACCAACCAGCGGTACCCTATTTCACCCATAACGCCCAAGTGGTCGCGCTTGAGCATCGACACGGCGCGCTGTTTTTCGACAACGGCACCAGCGACCACCGCCTGCTGCCCCAGGCCGTTTTGCACCGTTACTATCGCCATGCATTGCGCAACAGTTTCGCCTCCAATACCGTGCGTTACGGGAGTGAGGGCACCGGCTATCATTTGCGCTGTGCCCTGGCCGAGATGCTGCGTAACAACCGTGGGCTGACGGTCACTGCCGAAAATATCTGCCTGACCCAGGGCACCCAGATGTCCCTGTACCTGAGCGCCAGCCTGCTGCTCAAGCCCGGCGACGTGGTACTGGTGGAACGCTTGAGCTACCCACCGGCCTGGGAAATTTTCCGTCAGCTCGGGGCTCAGTTGGTCACGGTCGACATCGACGATGAAGGTTGCCGCACCGACCAGGTCGAGCGCTTATGCCGTGAGCACAAGGTGCGCATGATTTACCTCACGCCCCATCACCAGTTCCCCACCACCGTGAGCCTGCATGCCGCCCGCCGGCAACACTTGCTGGCGTTGGCCGCGCTGCATGACTTGTGCATTATCGAAGAGGACTACGACCACGAATATCATTTCAGTGGCCGCCCTTACCTACCGCTGGCCAGTGACCGCGCCCAACGCCATGTGCTGTATATCGGCTCGTTGTCCAAAGTGCTGGGCTCGACGTTCCGCTGCAGCTATATCGTCGCGCCCACCTCTGTGATTGAAGCCCTGCAGCGCAATGCCGCGCTGATGTTGGGCGATGCCGACGCGGTCGCTCAAGCCATGCTGGCAGACCTGATCAATGACGGGGAGTTGAAGAAGCATGTGCGCCGCGTGTCGAAAGAATATCGGGCGCGCCGATCCGTGCTGCAGGACTGCCTGGACCAGGCGTTTGGCGCTCGCATACAGGTGCGCGAACCCGAGGGGGGCTTGGCGCTATGGGTACGTTTCGAGGAAGAAATAGACGTCGATAAGTTGGCAAGCGCCGCATTGGACCACGGCGTCGTGGTGCGCAGCGGTCGTCAGTTTTCACCCAACGACCAGCCGGTAAACGCGCTGCGCCTGGGCTTTGCCTCCCTCGACCGGGATGAAATCCAGCAAGCCACGCGGCGCCTGGCCCAGGCGATGAACGCCGTAGGCAGGCGTTGAAAAACTTACCCAGCGGCCCCCAGGAACGGCAGCGCCAGATACAATTTGATCACCACCGCATTGGCGATATCGATGAAGAACGCGCCCACCATCGGCACCACCAGAAACGCGATCTGCGAGGGCCCGAAGCGCTGCGTTACCGCCTGCATATTGGCAATCGCCGTGGGCGTTGCGCCAAGCCCGAAGCCGCAATGGCCTGCCGCCAGCACCGCCGCATCGTAGTTGCGGCCCATCACCCGGAACGTCACGAAAATCGCGAACAGCGCCATCAGCAATGCCTGTGCGGCCAGCAGAATGACAATCGGCAAAGCCAGTGCCGCCAAGTCCCAGAGCTTGAGTGACATCAGCGCCATCGCCAGGAACAACGACAAACTGACATTGCCCAGCACCGAGACTTCGCGCTCGAACACCTGATGCCAGCCGAGCATCGACAGCCCATTGCGCAGCACCACACCGACGAACAATACGCACACGAACGTCGGCAATTCGAACGCGGTGCCTTGGATGGCGGCATTCAACAAGTTGCCGCCCTGCAGACTGATCGCCACCAGCGCCAGGGTCTCGATAAACGAAAACGCGGTGATCAGGCGCTCTTCATTCGGTTGTTCGAACCCCTTGGCCAGGCTCGACTGCGGTTGCCCAATACCTGGCACCTCGACCCGCTTGATCAGAAAACGCGCCACGGGCCCGCCGATCAGGCCACCGAGCACCAGGCCAAAGGTCGCCGAGGCAATCGCCAGTTCAGACGCAGACGCCACGCCATACTGCTCACTGAACACCGCGCCCCAGGCCGCACCGGTGCCATGCCCACCGGACAGAGTCACCGAACCCGCAAGCAGGCCCATCAATGGGTCAAGCCCGAGCGCCGAGGCCAGCGCGATACCCATGGCGTTTTGCACCACCAGCAAGCCCGTTACCACCAGCAGAAACACCGCCAGGATCCGCCCGCCTTTCTTCAGGCTGGCAAAATCGGCGTTCAAACCGATGGTGGCAAAGAACGCCAGCATCAAGGGGGTTTGCAATGAAGGATCGAAGCGTACTTCGATATCGGCAAACCCGCGCAACGCCAGGAGCAGCATGGCGACCAACAGGCCACCGGCTACGGGTTCCGGAATGTTGTAGGTACGTAAGAAGCCGATGCGAGCCACAAGCCCGCGCCCCAGCAATAGCACCAGTGAAGCGGCAACGAGGGTTGAATAGAAATCGAGTTGAAGCATCCGGTCAGTTCTCTGAAGTGGACAAGGAGAATGGGTGGCCAGAGTAGAGAGCACAGGGCGAAAAGGCATCCACCCTACAAAAAACACAGACTTTCCCTACAAGCTTCACAATAATAACCTACAACCGCCTGCACCTCGCCCATCCAGAGATACGCACAGTAGACTTATCGACGACGCCTTCGCAGCAGAGGCCAGTTTGAGGCGATCTCACCCGGCTCAGCGTCACGCCCTGCGACTCGCACCAGATCTGGAAACTCAAGCAACAGGGCACGATTACCCCGGCCAATGTGCTCCATCACCGCCAGGGTAATATTTTCCCGCACCATGCCCGTCGAAACGTAGTACATGGCCCAGGCCTGTTCTGGCGTACACAGGCCGATCTGCTCTTCAATCTCTTTGTAGGCCTTGTAGTCGTCCGACTCTAAATAGCGCTGATCACCACCCTGGCGCATGCTGTCTCCCTCCCAGACCTCGTCCCCGTCACGTACCGCTTTTGACCTTGGTCCAGACCCGTGTGCGAATGCGCTCCGCCTTCAGCGGCAAGGGCTCAAGCGGAACCAGTGTGGCCATGGTCTTTTTATCGGGATAGATCCAAGGGTTATCCCGCAACTTTTGTTCGACGAACTCAGTGGCGTCTTTATTGGCGTTGGGATAGAGCATGTAGTTGGATGTCTTGGCTATCACCTGTGGCCGCAGCATGTAGTTGATGAACGCCAGAGCGGCCTTTGGGTGGCGAGCGTCCTTGAGCAACACCCAGTTTTCAGACCAGACCAAGGCGCCTTCGCGCGGCAGGCTGTAGGCAATCTTGCGGCCACTGTTGGACTTTTCATTAATCGCCTGCGCCGCCAGGGCACCATTGGCCCAGCCGACGACTGCACAGATATTGCCGTCCGCCAGGTCGGTGTCGATTCTGGACGAATCGAAATAGAGCACATAGGGGCGGATTTTCAACAGCAGCGCCTGGGCCTTCTGGTAATCCTCGGGATCAGTGCTGTTGCTGGGCAGCCCCAGGTAGTGCAAGGCAATGGAAATGATCTCGCTGGGGGAGTCGAGCATGGCCACGCCACAAGACTTGAGCTTGCTGATGTTTTCTTCTTTGAAGATCAGGTCCCAGCTGTCCACCGGGGCGTCATCGCCCAGCGCCGCCTTGACTTTATCCACGTCGTAGCCAATGCCGGTGGTGCCCCAGACATAGGGCACGGCGTAGCGGTTACCGGGGTCATTGACCGCCAGCAGGGAGAGGATGTCAGGGTCGATGTGCGAAAGGTTACTCAACTGCGCGCGATCCAGCGGCTGCAGCACCCCGGCCTTGATCAAGCCCGGCAATACATTGGAGGTGGCCACCACCAGGTCATAGCCGGTGCGCCCAGCCATGACCTTGCTCTGCATGATTTCGGCGCTGTCGAAAGCATCCATATGCAGCTTGATGCCGGTCTCCTGCTGGAATTGCTTGGGCGTCTGCGGTTCAAGAAACCCGAACCAGTTATACAGATACACCGAAGATTCAGCGGCGGCTGCGGGCGTGCTGATTGCAGCGCCCATAAGCGAAGCTAAAAAAATAGCTCGCAAGTGTGCTCGACTCATATGACTATCCCTGTCCACACGACGCGCCCTCATGGCTATCGTAAGCTCGGGGTGAATATACCGAGCCTCGACGAATAGTAAATACCTACAAGTACTTAGCTCTGGCCTGCAAAGCCCTAACCCTAAAGGGGTAGAACATGTCGCTTGACCTTCATAGCCTGGCTTGGCACCGATCGGTTGGAAAACTGATCATGCAGCTCAATCGCCCTGAGTTCTGGAGTTCGTTGATTCGCGTATTGAATGAATATGTGCAGATAGACAATTGGGTGGTGCTGGTTTTTGGCGACCACGCAGTGCGTGTGATCAGCCTGCCCGAAGTAGCAGACAGCGAAGAAATCGACGCCTTTATTCACCGCTATGTGAAAGGCCTGTATCTGCTGGACCCGTTTTATATCGCTGATCGAGAAAACCCACAGAGCGGGTTCTTCCATCTGCTCGACATTGCGCCGGAACACTTCCGGGAAACCGAGTACTACCAGCAATATTTCGCGCAATACATCTCGGTCGATGAGGCGCAATACAATGTAAGGCTCGATGCCGGTACAACGCTGTGCATGTCGTTTGGCAGCAACCTGCGATTCACCCAGGCGCAGATAACGGTATTGGACATGATCAAGCCGTGGGTAACGGCAATGATGCATCAACGCATGGGCTTTGAAACTGACCCGGCAAAAAATCTTGCCGAGCCGGCCCCATGGGCTGAGGCACTTACTCAGTTGGAAGCACAAGTAACGGCACGTGAAAAGGACGTACTCAAGTTACTGCTCAGTGGGTTCTCCAACAAAGAGATCGCCGGCAAGCTGTCGCTGTCGACGGAAACCATCAAGGTTCACCGCCGCAACATCTACAGCAAGCTGAATATCAAATCGCAGTCCGAACTGTTTGCGCGGTTTTTTATGCCACGGCAGGAGATTCCTTCGACGCTTTGAACGGGGGCGGTGCGCTGGCGAAGTAAATTGCGCACAAACAAAAACGCCGATCATCACTGATCGGCGTTTTCGTTAAATATGGAGCGGGAAACGAGTCATGCACTAGAGCGCTAAGTCTCTGTTTCCCAATCACTTTCTCCACTGTGGTGATCAGCGAAGAACTCAATTATAGCCTTGTTTTTCGCCCTCGGCAACAAAGTTCATCCAACCACTTCCACCAGCGTCCAAGGATGATCCATCCACCCGTCGTTACGCCTGATGCGTCCAGCTGCTGAGCGGGTTCGCTATCGAACTCCAACTTGCGACGATCATGACTTGCGCTCGCTCCGCAGGCAGCGCGGGGTGGTGTCGCGTGGACTACCTGGCACCTGGACGGCTGTAGGACACAACCGCCGGCATCGGAACACCGCAAGTACTCATCTTTACATCGCTGCGGCTAACTTCGCCGGAGCGCAACGCGGCGCCAGTGTAGTGGCAGCCAGCCTCAACGAAGGCGTGCAGCAATCCGGTTCATCTGCTCGATCTCCGCGCGCTGGCCATCGGAAATCGCTTGGCATAGGTTGACGAGTTCCGGATCTGAGAGCTGCGCCTCGCGGCACATGAGGATCGCTCCCGAATGGTGCGGGACCATAGACGCGATGAACTGTCGATCGCCGATTCCGGTTTGAGCACGGGTAGCGGCAAAAGAACCGAGTGTGAGAACGGCAAACAAGCCGTACAGCACGAGATTGAGCCGCCGGTTTGGAAACATGCCGGGCATTGTCGCTAGCATGAAGATGCCCATTGGCGCCCACATAGTGACCGCCATGTAGAGCATGTTGAGATTGTTTCTGAAGTCCCTGGCGCCGTCGATCATGCTGAACATTACGAAGTACATGACGACGAGGCCCAACACCATGTTCACCCAGAACTTGGCGTATGGTCGGCCGTGCTTACCCATCTGACCGGATGTGTGATGTTGATGTTCATGGGAATGTTCAGCCATCTCCGTCTCCTATGTGCTGGGGCAACCTGGCAGGGTCACTGGTACTGCGGCAGATACTTTGTCGATATATCAGCATGTGGAGCGATGCATCACTAACCGCTGATTTCCAGTCCCCAACTGGACGTAGGGGCGTCGAACGCTTCAACTCGCTGGTCTTGAACCGTCTGGATATCAGACCATACCAAATCGGTCTTGATGGGCTTTGCGCCACCTATGACGCTGGTACCGTGAGCGCCAATATCGAGCTTGCGTCCTCATCGCTCGATGGGCCGGCAACTGATCGATTCTTGCATATCAAGCAAGACAAGGCCACCTGCGGCGGACGCCAATGGCCTCCTCCGCCTTCGCTTAGGGCATCGCCTCAAGCGTCCGTCGCAGGCCATAACGACACAACAGCCCTTGGGCAAGAAAGGAGCCGGTGATGTAGCGCACCCGAAAGGAGACGAAGACATGCACAAGGACATTTCAACATCAAAGGTGTTCTATCGTCCCATCGAGGCGGCCATCCGATGGGCTGGGTTGCTGCGGTATCTCCCGATGATCCTGGCCACGATCGCGTCACCGCGTGTCCTGCCTCGGTCGCTGAACTGCCCTCGATGGAATGAGTGCCGGCTGCACTCGGAACGTATCTATGACGGCATCCTCAACGGAGAGCTGCCCTACGGCAAGAACGGGATCACGCTCAATGATCCGAACCTGCTCAATTCTCTGGATCTGACTGTTCGCCATGTCGATCTAAAACGCTGGATGCGCACCCACTATCCCGAGCACCGGCCAGGATTTCTGTTCAGCCGTGGCGAACGCATGGCGCATCCTTTCATCACCATGGAAACAGGACAGGCGATCCTCGTGGAGCGGCTGGCCCTTCAGGCCGCGCTTGAACAAGCCCGACGTGAGATGCGAGAACTGCAGGAGCAGCACGACACGCTACTCAAGCAATCCTCGGTGCTGTTGGCATCCAAGCAATGCGAGATCAGCGAACGGGCGGAAACGACCTATCTCAACATCATTGGAGGGATGTTGACGCTGATGCTGAGCCAGTCGCCTTCAGGCGTGCCCTATTCCAGCTTCAAAACGCAGGAGGCCCTTGTCTCTGCATTGGTCGCCCACTACGGCGGCACCATGGGCATCACTGAGCGCACCTTAAACGGAAAGTTCGCCAACGCTAAGAGGTACGTTCGTAGCGCAAGCGCATGAGGTTATCCAGCTTGTATGTGCAATCGCGGAGATTGCATTTGCAATGTCTTTCCGCAGCCAGGTCTATTGAATAGAGGTCACGCCAACAAACGCCACCGAGCGTTCAGGAGTGACCGCCATGTCGCAGACCCCTGTACTCCCGCCGAACGAGCGCCGCATCCTGCGGCTCGATGAAGTCGAAGCGAAGTCCGGCTTCAAACGCGCCCACATCTACAACCTGATGAAGAAGCGCCAGTTCCCTCAGGCGCTGCGCCTGGGCGTGCGCGCTGTCGGCTGGGATTCGATCGAAATCGACCAGTGGATCGCCGAGCGCCTCAACCACCGGACCTGACCCGCTCTCCCGCGGACTTCCCATTCCCAGCCGGAGAGCGCCATGCAGGTCGTGTCCATCATTTCAACGAAGGGCGGCGTCGGCAAGACCACGACGGCCGCCAACCTGGGCGGGCTCGCCGCGGACGCGGGCCTGCGCGTGCTGCTGCTCGATCTCGACGTGCAGCCCACCTTGTCCTCCTACTACGAACTGACCCAGCGCGCGCCGGGCGGCATCTATGAGCTGTTGGCCTTCAACGAGCGCGACCTTGGCCAGCTCGTGTCCCGCACGATCATCGCGGGCCTGGACCTGGTGCTGTCCGACGACCACCGGGGCGAGCTGAACACGTTGTTGCTGCATGCGCCGGATGGCCGCCTGCGGTTGCGGCATCTGCTGCCAGCACTTGCTCCCCTCTACGACCTGGTGCTGATCGACACCCAGGGCGCGCGTTCCGTGCTGCTGGAGATGGCGGTGCTCGCCTCCGATCTCGCGCTGTCGCCCGTCACGCCGGAGATCCTCGCGGCACGCGAGCTGCGGCGCGGCACCATGCAGTTGCTCGAAGACATTGCGCCGTACCGGCACCTGGGCATCGAACCGCCGCCGCTGCACTTGCTCATCAACCGCGTCCACCCGGTGTCCGCCAACGCACGGCTGATCCAGCAGGCCTTGCGCGACCTGTTCCAGGACAGCGCCGGCATCCGCGTGCTCGCCACCGACGTGCCGGCCATAGAAGCGTATCCACGTGCCGCAACGCGCGGCCTGCCGGTGCATCGGGTCGAGCACCGCCAGCCGCCCGGCAGAGTCGCCCCTGCCGCGCTCGACACGATGCGCGCGCTCGCCAGCGAGTTGTTCCCGCAATGGCAGGACCGACTGGCTCAAGTATCCGGCCGCCCGCAGCGACCTCTTGATCCTGGGAGGCCCCATGGCGAACGCACATGAGCTGGCCCGCGGCCACAAGCGGCTGCGCGCCCTGATCGAGTTCGCGGTCGGTGAGGGCTGGCACGTCAAGCGCACGCCGGGCGGGCACCTCAAGTTCACCAAGGCCGGCTGCGCGGCGATCTACACGAGTTCGACAGCGAGTGACCACCGGGCCGAATTGAACGCCCGTGCGCAGATCCGCCGCGCCGAGCGAGAGGCCCGCATGGCGCCGGCCGGCGGTCGTGGGGACTGCGAGGGGTGCGGCCATGGCTGACATGACCTCGCAGGACATGGCAGGCAAGCTGCTCGCGGCCGGCTTCGAGCGCAGCGGCCCAGCGGCTACGGCCTTGAGCGACCCGATCGCGGACACGCCCATGGTCGTGACGCTGGACCAGTTGCGGCCCTACGACCATGACCCGCGCATGAAGCGCAACCCGGCTTACGAGGAAATCAAGGCATCCATCCGCGAGCGCGGCCTGGACGCGGCGCCGGCCATCACGCGCAGGCCCGGCGAGGACCACTACATCATCCGCAACGGCGGCAACACGCGACTGGCGATCCTGCGCGAACTCTGGTCGGAGACCAAGGAAGAACGCTTCTTCCGCATATCGTGCCTGTTCCGACCATGGCCGGAGCGCGGTGAAATCGTCGCGCTGACCGGGCATCTTGCCGAGAACGAACTGCGCGGCGGCCTCACGTTCATCGAGCGCGCGCTCGGCGTCGAGAAAGCACGGGAGTTCTACGAGCAGGAGAGCGGCGCCGCCCTGAGCCAGTCGGAACTGGCCCGCCGCCTGGCGGCCGATGGCTTCCCCGTCCAGCGGTCGCACATCACCCGCATGGCCGACGCGGTGCGCTACCTGCTGCCCGCCATTCCCACTGTGCTCTATGGCGGCCTGGGGCGCCACCAGGTCGAGCGGCTGTCGGTCATGCGCACGGCCTGCAAACGCACCTGGGAGCACTACGCCAAGGACCGTTCGCTGCCGCTGGACTTCGACAGTTTCTTTCAGGAGGTGCTGGCGCAGTTCGACACGCAGGGCGACGAGTTCGCGCCGCAGCGCGTGCAAGACGAGCTGATCGGCCAGATGTCCGAGCTGCTGGGCATCGGCTACGACGTGCTGGCGCTGGACCTGACCGAATCGGAAAGCCGCCACCGGGCGCTGGTCAGTGACCCGACGCCACCTGCGGCGCAGCCGGCGTTGCCTTCGCCCACCGCCGGCACGCCGACTCCGCCGGGCGCAGCATCGTCCATCGCCACGCCTGCAGCGGCGGCCGGTCCTCCACCCGCCAGCCCTCCGGCGTCCGAGCCCACCTTGCGCCACGACGACACGGCGGTTGGCGAAGCGGCCACGGGAAGCCAGCCGGCCGCACCGGGCGATCTGCTTCGCGAGCACATCGTCTCGCCAGCACCGACGACAGAACGGCTCCAATCGATCCAGCGCATGGTCGCCGACCAGTTGGGCGATGCGCTGCCGCCCGACTTCTCGGCGAGCGTGCTGCAGTCCATCCCGGTGCAAGCCGGCGGACTCTATCCGATCTCCGACGTCTGGTACATCGACGCCGGCCTGGACACGCCCGATCGGCTGCGCATCCACATCGCGCAGTTCGCGCGCGAGATCGCCGGGGAGGCAGGCCTGGACGAGTGCATCGAGGATCGCGCCGATGGCATCGGGTTTGCGTGCCGCGCCCGCGGCCAAGCCCCGTCGCCGCTCGGCCGCGCGGTGCTGACGCTGCTCACTTCCCTGACGGGTCAGCCCGTCGCCGAAGCGGGCCTGGACGGCGCGCAGCTCGCCGCCGACCTGCCGACCCTGTTGCACGGCCAGAGCCAAGGCCATGGCAGCGGCGCAAGGCGCTTGAGCGACACGGCGTTGGTCAAGCTCTTTCGGCTGCTGCGCCTCGCCCGGCGTCTGCTGGACCTGGAAGCCGGCACCACGGCGCCCGGGACGTGAGCGAGGGAGGCCGCATGTCCACATCGCATCCGCTCAACCAGGCCGTGATTGCCCAGGCGCTGTATGACCTTCGCAACGGCCAACTGCGCCGCTGCAAGGCCATGGGCTTCGGCGAGGCCGAGCTGGATGCGCTCAAGCACCCCGCGCTGATCAGCGTGCTGGCCAACGCCAGCGTCTCGTGGTGCTCGGTCACGGTCAACCGCGAAGTGCTGCAGCGCCTGCTCAACCAGGCACAGGACGTGGAGAAGGAAATCGCCACGGTCGATCGCATGCTGCGGCTGGGGGCCAGCACGGAGATGGTCAGCCGCTTCTATGGCCTGACCCATCAGGAAGTCGCCCTGCGGCGGGAGATCCTCGGCCTGCCCAAGCGCAAGGGGCGCCACCCCGTCCTGGACGAGACCCAGGACACCGAACTGTGGCGGCAATGGAAAGCCGTGACCAGCAGCAGGAACGTCGATCTGGAGGACGAGACCTCGATTCTCGATGCGGCCATGGACCTGGCCGAGGGCATGTCGCTGCCGCTCTCGGTGGTCTGGGCCGCGATCAGGAACTGGGTCGATCAGGGATTGGGCTAGGCCATGGCCGTGGACGACACCGCCCCACGAGCCCAGCGCCCTGGCCCCATCGCACTCGCCGACCTGTTCGACGCTGCGCTGAAGGACCTCGCGCCCAAGTCCAGCTCTGGCGCTCCCGCGTCCCTGCCTGCTCCAACGCCCACGCCTCCTACGTCCGGCGACGCCTTCCTGTTCAGTGGCAATCGGCACGAGAGCGTGCCGCGGCGGCTGTTCCTCGACCGCCGCCTGACACCGCTGGAGCGCAACGCCTGGCAGGTGTTCCGATTGATGCTCAACGACGATGGCGTCACGGCATTTCCCACCTATGAGCAGTTGCGCCCCTGGCTGGCGTCGATGCCCTGCGCAGGCCAGGCCTCCCATGAGACCGTGGCGCGGGCGCTGACGCTGCTGCGCCTGACGCGCTGGCTGAGCCTCGTGCGACGACGGCGCGACCCCAAGACCGGTCGCATCCTCGGCAACCTCTACGTCCTGCACGACGAACCGCTGACGCCGTTCGAGGCGATGCAACTCGACGCCGACTACCTGGCCCTGGTCAGCCAGTCGCTGGGGCATTCGGCCAAGGCCGTCCAGGTGGTGGGACTCAACACCCTCCAGGAGATCGCGGACGACCCGATGCTGTCCGGACGCACCTTGCCGTCGCGGCTGCAAGTGCTCGCCGAGCGCCTGGCCGACCAGGGCATCACCGCCTCCGAAAGTTATCCACAGGAGGATGCGGTCCACGATTCCGAAGAAGGGCCCGCGAGCCTTCTTCGGAATGGCGATCGCCCATCTTCGGAATCCGAAGCAGGGCCGAAACCCGCGCCAGACGGCGCTCTTCGGAATTCGAAGCAGGACCGTACAGTACGTAGTAGTCGTATTGATGAAGTACGTACTACCGCGCAGGCGCGTGCGCTGGGCGACCTGCAATGGCCCAAGCGCTTCGCGGAACTGAAGGCGGAACAGCAGGCCGGAGCCAAGATGGCGTTGCAGCAGGTGGACGCTGCCCTGCGGCAGGCCGTGCTGGACGAATGGGCCGCACGGTGCGGCAAGCATGGCATCCGCAACCCCGCCGGTTATCTGTTCGGCATCATCCAGCGCGCCATGCGCGGCGAGTTCAATGCCTGGGCCAAGCAGACCGGCCCGGCACCGCCAACACCATCGGCGGCGCGAGCGCCACCAACCGAGCCGCCGCGCAACGTCGTGCCGCCCGAGGTGGCCCGGCAGCACATCGAGCGCCTGCGCGATCTGCTGCGCAAATCCTGAGCACAGGGCTTGTCAAAGCCGTGAAGTAGATCTCCATGGCGGTCGGCAGAAACGGTCCCCTGGGGACGGCTGTGCGGTGAAGCGCCGGGCGACGGCGCGACATGCTGCGCAAAACCTGAGTAGAGCGCATGCAAGACCATGAAGCAGACCTCCATGGCGCTCAACGGAACGGTCCCCTGGGGACGGCTGCGCGGCGAAGGATCGTGTCGAACGGCAGCGCGACGTGCGGTGCAGCACGCATACCGTCAACAACCGAGGACGGGAACGCCGATGTGAGTGCCCATCTGCGGAGCGGTCCCCAGGGGACCGTTGCGCGCTGCGCCGCCAGCGCGCACAGAACCGGGGGTCGGCTCATTTCGGTTTGTTGACTGACTGCCTTCCGCTGCATGCGGATGCTGGCGGCTCCCTGTCCACCAGCGAGCGATCACCATGGCAACCAGCAACGAACCATTGCAACTCAACCTCGGCTCCCTGCGCAGCGCGATGTCGCTGACGCTGCACACCCACCACGCCTCGCGCATCTGGCATGGCCGCGCCGCCGCCGAGGGGCGACCCGGCATCGTCGGCCTGAACGGCTACATCGCCGTGATGAACAAGATGAAGCGCGGCTCGGAGCAGGACGACCCGTACAGCGACTGGTGGATGTTGCGCATCGAGGAAAAGCTCGACCAGACCAGGACCACGTTGCAATCGCTGCGCGAGCAGGTTGACCAGGCACTGGCCGGCGTGCCTGCGGCGTTGAGCCTGGGTGAGAACCTCAACGTGCAGCCGGTGAAGCTCCCCTTGTTCGTGAACGCGCAGCTCGGCTTTGCCGCCGTCTATCTGCTGGCCGACTACGACGACATCGCCCGCAAGCTGATCCTCGCCCACCACACCGCGCTGATCGATCGCTCGACGTTGGAGCGCTGGCTCAACGAAGGTGCCCACGCGCTGCGCAGCCTGTTCAGCCTGGCCCAGCAATACCGCTACTCGGGCTGCACCCGCGACGACTTCGCGGCCAAGAACGCCGCAGCTCGGGCAGCATTGGAGAAGTTCGGCGAACTGCCGCAGGACGTGCTCGAAGGCATGCGCCGCTCGAAGTTTGCGCCGCCCGTCGTGCGCCGTGGTCTGCAACAGCGTGGTGATAGCGCTGCCGCAGCCGCATCTCCCACCGACGAAGGCGCTGCCGCCGATTCGGCCGAGGCCAAGTCCACAGCCGCCGGCGAGGACGAACCGGCATGAGCGACCCGAACCGCGAACCGCGCTACTTCCGTCGTCTGGAACAGCCAGCCTTCATGCGGCTGGAACACGCGGCCTCTCTAAAAGGCCTTTTAAAGCCTTTTAAAGGTAAAGGGGACTTCGAGGCCTGGGCCAGCCAGTGCTTCGCCATGCGCGACGAGTTGATTGCCCTGGCGCAGCGACAGGTGCTGCCACAGGCGTGCGGGCATCCCTTCCACCTGCTTCCCGTCGAGCTGGCCCAGCAGACCACTGGCGCAGGCACGACCTTTCTTCGCTGGCGCAAGCACGATCGATCGGCCATGGGCGTGGCGTTGTGGCAGGAGCTGATGGCGAGCCCCAGCACGCCGGTCAACCTGCTGCACGACCTGCACGAGATCGAACTGCAGCGCGTCATGCTGAACATGCAGATCAGCCTGCTGCACACCCTGGGCAGGCAAGCACAGGAATGCGCCAGCAAGGCCGCGCAGGCGGACAACACCTACCTGCGCCGGCTCGCGTCCGTTCCTGCCGCAGTGCGCGATCGGTGATTGCGCCTGCCATCCGAGCACGCGCCCGAGCCCAACGAGGCACGGGTATTTCAACCACCACGGAGATTCCAACATGAGCACACAATTCATCGGCGAGGGCAACATCGGATCGCCTCCCGAGTACCGCGAATTCCCCAATGGCAACGACGATCCTCGCCGGTTGCTCCGGCTGAACGTGTACTTCGACAACCCCGTCCCCACCAAGGGCGGCGAGTTCGAGGACCGCGGCGGCTTCTGGGCGCCGGTGGAACTCTGGCACCACGACGCCGACCGCTGGCAGCAGCTCTACCAGAAGGGCATGCGGGTGCTGGTCGTCGGCCGCATGGAGCGCGACCCCTGGACGGACAACGAAGATCAGCCGCGTGAGACTTGGCAGGTCAACGCGCGCAGTGTCGGCATCCTGCCGTACCGCATCGAGTCTGTGGCCCTCAGCCCGAAGCCACAGGAGGCAGAGCCGAAGCCCCAGGCCACCCAGGAATCGACGGCGCCGAAAGAGACCAAGCGCAGGAAGTGATCGGGCATGGAGGGCGGCTGCCGCAGTGCTTCGCCGCCCTCCATGCGCTGCGAATTATCCCCAGGGGATAGCTCCACCAACGTCCACCGAGTTCCACGCGCGCTCCCGGAAATCGCGGCTCTCGGCCCGCACACTTCCGGCCACGCACCTTCCCCGCACTCGCCATTTCATCGGCGTGAAAGCGGTCGCTGCCGCATGCGGCTTGTTTGCTGCTGCCAGGGGCTGCGCTCGGCATCCTCGATCCCAGCAACTCCATGAACAACAGGAATCGGGATGGACGGATATGCGGCTGTTCTTGTGCGAGAAGCCCTCCCAGGGCAAAGACATTGGCCGGATTCTCGGCGCCACGCAGCGCGGTGAAGGCTGCCTCAACGGTTCCGGCGTCACGGTCACCTGGTGCATCGGCCATCTCGTGGAGGCGGCGCCGCCCGAGGCCTACGACGAGCAGCTCAAACGATGGTCCGTTGAGCAGTTGCCCATCATTCCCCAGCACTGGCGGGTCGAGGTCAAACCGAAGACCGCCACGCAATTCAAGGTCGTCAAGGCGCTCTTGGCGAAGGCGACTCACCTGGTTATCGCCACCGATGCCGACCGCGAGGGCGAATTGATCGCCCGCGAGATCGTGGAGCTTTGCGGCTACCGCGGCCCCATCGAACGCCTGTGGCTGTCGGCGCTCAACGATGCGTCCATTCGGGCGGCACTGGGCAAGCTGCGGCCTTCGGCCGAGACGCTTTCGATGTACCACTCGGCGCTGGCGCGCTCCCGTGCGGATTGGCTCGTGGGCATGAACCTGAGCCGGCTGTTCACGGTGCTGGGGCGACAGGCGGGTTACGACGGCGTGCTGTCGGTCGGCCGCGTACAGACCCCGACGCTCAAGCTCGTTGTGGACCGCGACCGCGAGATCGCGCGCTTCGTGTCCGTACCATACTGGGCCATCGCCGTGTCCCTGTTCGCAGGCGGTTCGACTTTCGCCGCGCAATGGGTTCCACCCGATGCGTGCACCGACGACGCAGGCCGCTGCCTGCGGCAGCCGGTCGCACAGCAGACCATGCAGCAGATCCGCGCTGCGGGCAGTGCCCACGTCGTGTCGGTGGAGACTGAGCGTGTCCGCGAAGGCCCGCCGCTGCCGTTCGACCTGGGCACCTTGCAGGAAGTGTGTTCCAAGCAGCTTGGGCTGGACGTGCAGGAAACCTTGGAGATTGCCCAAGCCCTGTACGAGACGCACAAGGCCACGACGTACCCCCGCTCGGACTCCGGCTACCTGCCCGAGAGCATGTTTGCCGAAGTGCCCACCGTTCTCGACAGCCTGCTCAAGACCGATCCCTCGCTGCGCTCGATCATGGGCCAGCTCGACCGCTCGCAGCGCTCGCGCGCCTGGAACGATGGCAAGGTCACGGCGCACCACGGCATCATCCCGACGCTCGAACCGGCGAAGCTCTCCGCCATGAGCGAGAAGGAACTGGCCGTGTACAGGCTCATCCGGTCGCATTACCTGGCGCAGTTCCTCCCTCACCACGAGTTCGACCGCACTGTGGCCAAGTTTTCGTGCGGGGGGCAGAACCTGGCGGCCACGGGCAAGCAGGTTGTCATCCCGGGTTGGCGCCAGGTGCTCGCCGAGCCGCAGGCCGAAGACGGTGATGGCGAGGGCGATACTGCGGTCCGCGCCCAGGTGCTGCCCGCGCTGCCGAAACTGTATGAGGGCCTGGCATGCCAGGTGGCCGACGTCGATCTCAAGGCACTCAAGACGCTGCCGCCCAAACCGTACACGCAAGGCGAGTTGGTCAAGTCCATGAAAGGCGTCGCCAAGCTGGTGTCCGATCCCCGCCTGAAGCAGAAGCTCAAGGATACGGTTGGCATCGGCACCGAAGCGACGCGGGCCAACATCATCGGCGGCCTGATCGCTCGCGGCTACCTCGTGAAGAAGGGGCGCGCCATCCGCGCCTCGGATGCGGCTTTCACTTTGATCGATGCCGTGCCTGCGGCGATTGCCGACCCTGGCACCACCGCCGTCTGGGAACAGGCGCTCGACATGATCGAGGCCGGACAGCTCACCCTGGACGTGTTCATCGGCAAGCAGGCCGCGTGGATTTCGCAGTTGATTGCGCAGTACGGCAGCGCCTCCCTGTCCATCAAGGTTCCCCAAGGGCCGGCATGCCCGCAGTGCGGCGCACCCACGCGCCAGCGCAGCGGCAAGAGCGGCCCGTTCTGGTCGTGCAGCCGCTACCCGGACTGCAAAGGCACGCTGCCAGTCGAATCCGGCAGCTCCAAGCGCGGCGCCTCGCGCCCGCGCCGTAGCGGCCGCAAAGGCTCCTGACCGCCCCCGTTCCCCGTGAGCCGTGCCCGCCTTCGGCGGCGTGGCCCCTGTCCCGCACTCCGCCGCATGCCCTGCGGGACGCCCAGCGCGCAACGCCTTCTTGATCCGTGTGCGCGTCCCGCCCAGCCGTCCCCGGCCGCGGGACCTGAAGGTAGCTTCTCTGCGAGCCGCACCACGCGCGTTCTGTTGATCTGCGTTTCTTCCGCCCTCTGCGAAGGGTCTCCCGGTGGCTTGCCAGGCTGCACGAGCCACCGGGAGACCCTTCGTGGTCAGCGGTAATCGGTGCCGGTGCCCGCCGGTGCAAAAACGGGCTCCCTTTGTGCGCGGATGTGCGCCAGACGATGCCGGCCCCAGCCACGACATGGGCCGGGTGTGATTGCTTGATGAGCAGACGGTTCTAGCGACGACCGGGCCTGCCAATCAGCCCACGGGTGGTTCCTCTTTTCTCCCGAGCCGAAGGCCGTTGGGCCTTCGGCGCCATTCTCCTGCCCATCAACGTCCCGGCCCGGCCATTGGCCTGGGCCACACGAACAGGAGAGACGACATGCACCCTCAACCTTGCGCACCGCTGCTGTACGGCAGACGGAGGTCGAGAACGGCATGCCCGCCTATCGCGCGGCCATCGCCAATGGTACGCTCGGCTGCAGCCGAGGCCGTAGCCCAAAGGCTGGACTACCTCTTTTGCAGAGGTAAACCTCGGGATGAACTGGGCGAAAACATGCCTTATGTGCCCGCCTTACGGCGAGCTGTTTCCGATGCTTCGCGCAGGATTTCCCGCCCCCCATTCGCTGCGATTGCGGCCACGATGACGCCCAGCACCAGATCCGGGATGTTCGACCCGAACCCCATCACCAGCACCCCGGACAGCACAATCGCACCATTGACGATGGAGTCGTTGCTGGTAAAGATCGCTGACGCCTTGAAGTTCACATCTTCCCCGCGATGGCGGCGCAGTAGTCTGAGGCACACTAGGTTCAAAGCCGCGTTCAGCGCGGCCATGGCCATCATGGCTGGGCCGACAGGCTCTTCCCCTCCAGCGAAGCGGCGTAGGACTTCCAACAGCAGCAGCGCGGCCAGGCCGATTAGCAAGAAACCCGACAAGCGGGCCGCGCCCACCTTGACCGTTGCCGCACGACCGACGGCATACAGGCTAACCGCATAGACCGACGCATCGGCGAGGTTGTCCAACCCGGCGCCCATCAGCGCCGTAGAGCCAGCCCAGATGCCAAGGGCAATGCCGGCGGCGGACTGCGTCAGGTTGATCAGCAACACAGTCAGAAGAATCTTTCGGTCCTTCGCATCGCTCGCATCTAGGCGGCCCAACTCGTCGTTTTCGTGATTTCTGTGGTTTTCAGCCATGCATTGTTCCTTCCAAATCGATGGATGCTGAAGCCTGTAGCGGCTGGAGAGTCAAGGCGCAGATGCAACGAACTTGCCACAGGGTCTTCCCGGACGCCCTTGACTCTACCGTAGCTAGAAGGTTTTCCAATCCAGTCAGAGCTTTAGGACAGAACAGATGAGCACCAATGCGCCCCCTTCATTGCGACTGTCATCCGGTATGGCTGCTATCCACTGATCCGTGGCGCCACTGCGGTTGTGCTCTTCGGCGAGCTCGCGACCGGCCGGCCGTCTTTTCCGACGGAGCTACTCACAGTGATCGTCGCGCTCGCTTGTGCCGCCTTGCTAGAGGGCGGGCGGCCTTTCCACTCCCCGTTGAGCCAGTAGCGGCGTTCCAAGCTGTGGTTGGCCGTCGGCGCATGGCTCGGCTTCTTGGTCGTGCATCTGGCCTTCCAGCACTCCAATCTGGGATACCGGGTCGGGCCGTTGGGATTGTTGATCGGGGTGGCTGAAGCCCATCGCTGGCATCACAAGCGTGAGCACGAAGACGCCCAAGTCAACTACGGCGATTTCTGGATGCCCGGGGGCCACTTGTTCAGCGCTTTCCGGTCGCAAAAGCACACGCTGGGCGCCAAAGAGTGACACTCAAGAAAGATGGACTTTCCAATGGACTACGGCCCGCAGCTTGTCTATCCCTTCCGGAGCCGGCCAGCAGCGGCAAACGCTTGCGCTGCTGGCTATACGATCTTGCCCACGTCGCATTCTTGCGCGAGTCGGGCCTTGCGGCTTCTTGCGAAGCGATCGCGAGTTGCGTGGCGTGCCCATGAGTCGGGCCGCGTCGTGGCGCACTGCTACCTTGGCCTGCACCTGCACCTGCGCAGCCACGCCGCGATGCTCGGTCTGGCCTGGAGAACCCGTAAGGTGGCGGAGATTGCGGCGCGCAGGTCGTCCGGCTCGCGCTGGCTCCTGTGGGCCACGCCCTCGGTCGCACGCCGTCTCAAAACGTCAGAATCGCGCGCTTTCGCATGATGGAGCGCGGCACGTGGCTCTCAGAACTGGACCCGATCACTTCCAGCACCGATGACACGCTCGAGCTTCAGGCGGGCTCGGCCAAGCTGTTGAGAATGCCGCACTCGCGCGAGGTTCGGGCGCTATCGCAGGAGCGTCGCAGATCCATTAACTCGCGCTCCAAGGCGCGCAATTCCTTCATCTTGGTCCGCACTTGCGCGATATGAGCGTCGACCAGCGCGTTCACCTCGCCGCAGCCCAACTCTGGCCGATCCCGTAAGTTCAGCAGTTGACGGATCTCATCCAGCGTCATGTCCTTCGCCCGGCAGCGGCGGATGAACAGCAAGCGCTGCAAATGGACTTCGTCATAGAGCCTGAAGTTGCCCTCGCTACGTGCAGGCTCGGGCAGCAAGCCTTCTGACTCGTAAAAGCGCACGGTCTGCACCAAGCAATCTGCCTTCTTGCCCAGTTCACCGATCCGCATCATGGTTGCTTCCTATAAAAAACTTGACTCTATATCTACTAGAGGTTTTCTAATGATGGCATCCGGGGAAAACCTTGTCAATGAAGAGCGATCTATGAACAAAGAACCTTCCAGCCCATGCGCCTGCTCCGGCGGCAATGGCCAACAGACGGCGTGCGCCAGTGAGCAGGCCAGCACTGAAACCACCGTTTTCCACGTGAGCAACATGGATTGCCGCAATGAGGAAGCACTGGTGCGGCGAACGCTGGAGGGCATGCCCGGTGTCGAGCGGCTCCTGTTCGATCTTCCGCAGCGTTTGTTGACCATTTCGCACCGCGAAGTCTCGGCCGATGCCTTGGAGCAAGCGCTGAATTCGGTGGGCATGAAGGCTCAGGCTGTCCGAGACGCCGCCGTGTCGACCACCTACCGCATCGAGAACATGGACTGCCCGAGCGAGGAGAAACTCATCCGCTCGCACCTCGGGGCAGTCGAGGGAATTCAGGACCTCGACTTCGACCTCGCTGAGCGCACCCTGTCGGTGAAACACCTCGCTCAGGCACGCGCGCAGATGGAGCAGGTCCTGGCCTCGATCGGCATGCGCGCCAAGGAGCAGACCTTCGGCCACACGGGGCCGATCGAAGCCGCGGCTGTGATCCCATCCTCGGCCCTGCAGCAGCAACCAACCGCTGCCGTTTCCGCGCCGCCGATCGGCGAGCGGGTGACGTACCGGATCGAGAACATGGATTGCCCGACGGAAGAAGCGCTGATCCGCGACCGGCTGGGCAAGCTGCCGGGTGTGACCGCGCTCGACTTCAATCTGATGCAGCGTGTGCTGGGAGTCCAGCACACGCTGGCGACCTCAGCGCCGATCGAGAAGGCGCTTGCTTCCATTGGAATGCAGGCTGCGCGGCAGGACATGCAGACAGCCACCACGGTACTTCGCATCGCGAAGATGGACTGTCCGACCGAGGAAAGTCTGATCCGCGGCAAGCTGCAAGGCATGCCGGGCGTGCAGGGAATGGATTTCAACCTGATGCAGCGCACGCTCACGGTTCGGCACACACCCGACGCGATCAAGCCGGCAGTCGAAGCCATCGAATCGCTGGGCATGGAAGCCGAGGTCCAGAGGACTGATGAGCCGCGCGATGCCCCGGTGGCCGCGCACAAGACCAATTGGTGGCCGATGGCGGTTTCGGGCGTTGCGGCGGTGGCCGCCGAAGGCGTGTACTGGGTCAACGACGGCAATCATTGGGCCGTGATCGTGCTGGCACTGGTTTCGATCTTCACCGGCGGCCTCAGCACCTACAAGAAGGGCTGGATCGCGCTGAAGAACCTCAACCTGAACATGAACGCCCTGATGGCCATCGCGGTCACCGGCGGCATGGCGATCGGCCACTGGCCGGAGGCCGCCATGGTCATGTTCCTGTTCGCGTTGGCGGAAGTGATCGAGGCGAAGTCGCTGGACCGCGCCCGCAACGCCATTCGGGGGCTGATGGACTTGGCGCCCGAGACCGCGACCGTGCGGCAGGCCGATGGCTCATGGACAGAGCTGCCGGCCAAGGAGGTCGCAAAGGGCGCGGTGGTCCGCGTGCGTCCTGGCGAGCGCATCGCACTGGACGGCCTGATCACCTCGGGTCGATCGGCCATCAACCAGGCGCCCATCACCGGCGAGAGCCTGCCCGTCGAGAAGGCCGAAGGTGACCAGGTCTTCGCCGGAACCATCAATGAGACCGGCTCTTTCGAATACAAGGTGACCGCAGGCGCCAGCGACTCGACGCTCGCGCGCATCATCCATGCCGTGGAGTCCGCGCAGGGCAGCCGTGCGCCCACGCAGCGCTTCGTCGACCAGTTCGCCCGCGTCTACACGCCGGCGGTGTTCGCGGTGTCCGTGCTGGTTGCCGTCGTGCCGCCGCTCGCCTTCGGCGGCGCATGGTTTGACTGGGTCTACAAGGCCCTGGTACTGCTGGTGATCGCCTGCCCCTGCGCTCTGGTCATCTCCACGCCGGTCACCATCGTCAGCGGCTTGGCCGCTGCCGCCCGACGCGGCATCCTGATCAAGGGTGGCGTCTACCTGGAGGGCGGGCGCAAGCTCAAGGCGTTGGCCCTGGACAAGACCGGCACACTCACACATGGCAAGCCCGAGCAGACCGACTTCGTGCCGCTGATCGGCGAGGCGCAGGAAGTTGCCGCCTGGGCCGCAAGCCTCGCGGCACGCTCGGACCATCCTGTGTCTCAGGCCATCGCCCGCAAGGCGAACCGTGACGGCATCGCGCTGCACGAGGTCGACGACTTCGCGGCGCTGCCTGGCCGCGGCGTGCGCGGCCGCGTCGCCGGGCGCATGTTGCACATGGGCAACCACAGGCTCGCCCAGGAGCTGGGCCTGAGCGAAGCGACGCTCCAGGCTCGGCTGGAGACCCTGGAGCGCCAAGGCAAGACAGCGATCCTGCTGATGGACGATGCGACCGTGCTCGGCATTTTTGCAGTGGCCGACACCGTGAAGGAAACCAGCCGTGAGGCGGTGGCCGACCTGCAGGCGCTGGGTGTGCGCACGCTGATGCTGACGGGGGACAACCAGCACACGGCCGCGGCCATCGCTGCCCAGGTCGGAATCTCTGAAGCCCGTGGTGACCAACTGCCCGAAGACAAGCTCAAGACCATCGAAAGCCTGGTCGGCGGCGAGGGCCAGGTGGGCATGGTGGGCGACGGCATCAACGATTCGCCCGCGCTCGCCCGTGCCGACATCGGCTTCGCCATGGGCGCGGCCGGCACCGACACCGCGATCGAAACAGCCGACGTCGCCCTGATGGACGACGACCTGCGCAAGATCCCCGCCTTCATCCGGCTGTCGCGTAGCACTGCGGCGATCCTCACGCAGAACATCGTTCTGGCCCTTGGCATCAAGGCGGTGTTCCTTGCGTTGACGTTCACAGGGCATGCCACCATGTGGATGGCTGTGTTCGCTGACATGGGGGCAAGTCTTTTGGTTGTCGTCAATGGGCTGCGCCTCCTGAAGTTCAAGGCGGCATGAACAATGGATGAACCATCTCTTCGCAAGACGCAGTGGTACTCACTCGCGATCGTTATATTCGCCGGCGATCAGGCAGCTAAGAGCTACATTGACGCGACAACTCCCTTGGGTTGGTCGCACGAGGTGGCGTCATTCTTCAACCTAGTTCACGCTCTCAATCCCGGCGCGGCGTTCAGCTTCCTTGCTGGCGCGGGCGGCTGGCAGCGGTGGTTTTTTCTGGCGATCGCGTTCGCAATATCGGCATGGCTCGCATGGCTGCTCTCCCGGCCGCTGCGCAAAACGGAAGGCCTTTCGTACAGCCTCATTCTGGGCGGCGCATTGGGCAACGCGTTCGACCGCGCCACGCGCGGGCACGTTATCGACTACATCGACTTTCACCTGCACGGCTGGCACTGGCCCGCCTTCAACATCGCTGACATGGCCATCGTGGGCGGGGCGATCGCGCTGGTGGCCCAGTCGTTCATGAGCGTGGAGAACCCGGCCGCCACAAAGGAGTCCCAGTGACATTGGGACGATCCGGAAATTCGCAATGCACACGGTGCAGGACACCAATCTGAAGAGAACGGCCCCCAGCATGAGCGGCCGCGGCTTGGCCCTCATGCTAGCGCCCACCGCCGCTTTTGCTGCAACGCCCTGTTGCGATGGCGGCGATTGCTGCAACGACGTCGCAATGCCTTGCTGTGAATAAACAGCACGCAAGCCAGTTGACCTGGCAATTATGAAAGTCCATCACGGCGATGCTGGCCTTTTTCGTTCCAATGAGCCGTCACGGAGAGGTGATGATGAAGCTATGCCGGGATCCTGCAAGCTTTAGGACGGTCTTCTTTACCGCATAGCGATATGCTGATGTCACCCGTTCGCCTCGCCTGGCAAGTACAAGTAGTTCGTCGCGGTTTTCTGGCCGTGTCCGCCCGCTTCGCTGGCCCTTTTGCCCCAAACAAGCGCAATCATGCCTGCGTTACCACCAAAGTTCGCCCCCGCCAGTTGCTGTTCCTAAAGGGCATCAAGCTCAACGCCATCGCCGACCGGCCAGCGTATTTCGCATCGCTGCGTGCCCGTCGGGGCCAGCCCATCGTCATCCTCGCAGAGCTGGGACCGGACGAGGCATTCGCCCTGTGGAAGCAGCATGTACTGGGCGACAGGCCTCGCTGACCCAGTTTCGCCTCATCCTCCTGACAGCCCCGCACTTATTGCGGGGCTTTCTTTTTTCCGCGTTCGCCAATCGGGGCTGTTGCAAATGCCGATTTCCGGCTGACGCGGCTCGCCTCGCGCATGAAGCTGCCCGCATGTGTCGCTGATTCGTCAGCACCATGCCAGCAGCCAGAGTTTCCAGGCTGCCGCGGATTCTTTCCGCGCTACCCGCCAGTCCGCCATCGCATCGAGTCTGCGGACGCGCGTCACCCGTGACGCCGATGCTTTTTTCTCAACCGCGTGCGGGAGCTGCCATCCCGTGAGGGACGAGGCCCCGCTTTTTCCAAGGAGCCCGTCCATGTCCCAGCAAGCCTCTTTCGGCCAGTTGGCCTTGATCCATTGCGGCAAGTTCCTGCCGCTCGAAATCCTGCATAGCGCCGCCGGCCACTACATCGGCACGCGCGATACAGAAGGTCCCGTTTCGCGGGAATCCTGCCAGTACTTCCGCAGCTATGCCGCGGCTCAACGTGCCCTCGAAAGAGGCGGCTGGTCCCAGCTCGCCACACCCTGATCCAACTGGAGGAACCACGTCATGAACCAGCTTTTGCCCCAGGAAGTCGTCGATCAGATCATGCGGGAAGAGCAGCATTTCGCCGCCGCGCCCCAAGCCTTCTTCGAGGTCTGGAAGCGCGGCGTCGAGATCGCAGGCCCGCAATGGTTTGGCGACGGCACGCGCGAAGGCCTGAACCAGGCAAAGAGCAAGTGGGATCTGCGTCCCGACATGCTGCGTGCCAACGACGCACTCGGCGTCCTGAGCAGCGGGGAACGCATGTTCCTGTCCGCCATGTTCAGCTTCTACAACGCGCGCGAGGGCGGTGCCATGCTCAAGCGCTGCCACTTCCAAGGACTGTCGGACTTCGATGGTCTCGATCTGCAACGTCGCCAGGTGATCGCCGACCTGCTGCTGAACTACAGCGGTTGGTGAGCCGGTCCCTGGCACACCTTCATCACTGCGTTCACGGGACCCCATGAGGGACATGCGCCTCGTTCGAGGCCATGTCCCTCGCGTTTTCTCCCCGCCCAGCGCCATCCGGCATCAGGCGGTTTCCCCTGCGGATGCCATCGTCCGCAAGGGCTGGCTCCGTTCATTCATCGAAAGGAGCCTTCATGGCCAACAACTACTACGAAGCCACCGGCGTTCTCGTGCTCGACCGTGTGACGCCCGTCATCCAGGCGCTGTTCGGCGCCTTCGCGCTGGACGAGAGCCACCCCGGCAACGGGCAGGCCTACATCGCCCAGATCGCCGAGACCACCAATCCGCAATGGCCGGACGTGCTCGATGGCCTGGAAGACCTGGCCACGCAACTCGGTATTCCGATGCCGGACGACGAAGGGCTGTCGATCCCGCCGCTGCTCGAACTGCTCGCCGTGCACTTCCGTGCCGATGAGGACGAAGAGCTGGGGAACTTGATCGACCGTCATTCGTTCGAGGACACCGCCGATCTCGACGCATTGTTTCTGATCGCCACCCGGTTCGATGACGGGCACCACCTGACCGCCATCCAGTTCGAGGGCTGCTGGTACTGCAGCAAGCCGCGGCTGTTCGAGTTCGGCGGCAACGGCTGCTACCTGAGCCGCGAGGTCCGCTTCATCAGCTCCTCCTCCCAGGCCCTCCAGCTCGGCGACCAATTGCGCAAGACCATTGTGGCCGCCGACATCGAAGAGGCTTCGGCCCTGATCGCGCTGGAGACCATCAATCTGCTGGCGGGCGTCAGCGACGAGCCATTCCGCATGAATTTGCGCCGGCGCGTCGCCGAGCGATTGGCCCAAACGCCAACGATCAGCGTCACCTGACGCTGTTTCCTTTCTTTCCACCCACCGGGGTCAATTCCCGGTGGCGGGGATTTGCTCCATCATTATTCTGTTGGAGAAATCCCATGTCCCAGAATCCCAATCCCTTTCTACGCGGCTACTGGAATCTGAAAATCGTCCGCACGCTGTCCATCAGCTACGAGGACGGAAGCCCGCATGTTTGGCGAAACATCCACCCGAGCCAGCAGCACCTCTGCGACGCGGCGCTGGTTTCTTCTCCTTGCATCATCACCAGCGACTTCGCGGTGGTCAGGACTGGCACCGAACCTGTCGGCGCCGCACTGATCGCCGAATGCGACGCGGCTGAAGGGGGCAGCGGCGAAGGCATGGTGGGTGCCGTGGTGTACGCGATCCACGGCGACGACTTCGACGGCCGCCCCGTCCACATTGGCGACACCTATTCGGCCGAGGCCGCACGGGAAGTCGTGCAGCGGTTGAGCTTCGAGACCGGCTACTACAGCCGGTGCTGGGAAATCAGCAGCGCGCACATCAGCCGCGAAACCGGCCAGTACCTGGCCAACCTGGCTGACCTCGCGACGCCGGAGGCCTTTTTGTTCATCGCGTTCCGGATTCCCTACAGCCCGGCGATCGGCGTCAAGCTGATCTCCACGCCCTGGACGGACCAGCACCTGCAGGACGTCGAGGGGATCGCCGCCGAGCAGCTTCGGCAGGAGCACCGCAGCAAGGGCATGCCGGACGAGCTGGCACAGATCCTTGAACTGGCCGGCCAGGCCGACGTGCGCATCCTCATCCTCGATGCCGACGCACCCGTGTTGCCGGGCCTATCGCTGGCCGGCGAATAGCTGCCACACACATCCCCGGCCTTCCTTGTCCTCACCGCATGCCGGCCCGGTCTCCCGCCAGAGAGCCGGGCCGGCGCACTTTCACAGGAGCGATCCCATGTTCCCCGACCTCATCACACCCGCATCCGACTTCGAGCACCAACTCGGAGCCTGCGTCAACGCCATGAGCCAGGAAGATGCCATCGGCCAGATCCTGGTATTCGAGCGCATGAGCGGCACGCTGCACATGCGCCATATCGCCAGCGCCGACCTGGTGGACACCGACGTGGACGACTACGAAATGGTCGTCTTCGACGGTGGCAACACAAGCGGCGACACGTGGAAACACGTGTTCTTTCCGCGTCAGCGCGAGCACTACTTCGTGTACCAAGCCTGATTCCTCCAGCCCCTTTCGAGGGGCTTTTTCTTGCCCGCAGCACAGGAAAACGGTTGTGGTGCGGTGCCGTTTCCTGCGGGCAGGCAGACCGCCCCAGGGCCATGCTTGCCCCATGTTCGTCGGCGTTGCCGGCACATGCCCAGGCAGTCGAGACCTTCGAGGCTGCAAGCGCGGGAAACCGTGCTGGTCGTTTCTTCCTACGGACCTACCGCGTCCATCCACGCCACCCACAAGGGACCTCTCCCTTGCGGGCGGGGAATCCCTTGTTTTTCCTCAAGGAGTTTCCCCATGGATCGTTCCCTCATCAAATCCATGATGCCTTCGCTGGTCGCAGGCCATGTGCCCCGCAACGTGCGGTCGTTCAAGTACCGCGTGTTCGATGATCAGCCGCTGTCCTCAACGCTGGGCTTCGCCATCGACCCCCAACCCTTCGACGGCAAGGTGGTCGCCGCGACCGACGATGCCATCGTCGTCAAGCTCAAGCCTTCCGAGTTCGCGGTGCTCGATCCCAGCCTGGTGACCACGGTTCCTGCCGAAGGCGCCAAGGTGCATGTCCAACCCTATGCCCGTCGTCGCTTCGACGGACTGCGCGCGGACACGCCGGAGGTCATCACCGAGGAGACTTCGGACGGCACGCCGTACACCATCACGAGGCACATCCTCGGCTCGGCGCCGGCCAAGCTGCCCATTCCCACGCCGCAGTGCATGGAGTTGGGCCAGCTCATCGAGCAGTTGGAGGAGATGCCGGCCCCCGATCGCTTCCGGCGCATCACCCACATGCTGGTGGATGCCGGTGCCCGCGACTTCACCTGGGTCGATCCCACGCCCTCCAAGATCATCGAGACCCCGCCGGCGATCAGCTTCACGGTCTCGACCGCGAAGTTCGAGGGCCGGGTGACGATCCTCTACGACCGCGGCGGAGACACCTACGTGGTGGAACTGCACCGTCAGAACGGTGAATCGGTCGAACTGGTCGATCGGCACGACGAGGTGTATTTCGACATGCTCGGCGAAGTGCTGGAGAGGCTCATCGACGACGGGCGCTGGCGCCAGATCGACGTGAGCATCCTCGACGCGAAAGCGGCCCGCAAGCGCCAGGCCGTCCCGGCATGACGCCCCGCAGCGAAACCGGGCGGTCCTGCGGCTGACCCGAGGCATCCGCCACGGCGTTCCAGCCGTTCCGGCCGCGTGCACTACAGGCCCTTCATCCCATCGGATGGAGGCCTTTCTCATTCTTCCACACAGGAGATTTCATCCATGTCACTGCGATTCAAAGGCGCTGACCTGCGCCCCGTGCTGACCGAAGCCATCGCCAATCAGGGGTCGTCTCAGAAAACGGAAAAAAATCGTACGCTAAGAGCCGAAGTGGGCCCTTTAGCAGCAATGCAAAGCTGCGATCAACGGGCAGGAAACATTGCCATGGTGCGCGTTGCACTCTCTCACTAGCGTCGACAGGGCCTCTTCCATCCGCGTGAGGTCCGCCATGCGTGCGCGCACATCGGCCAGCCGGTGAGCAGCCAGTTCGGCCGCCTCGCTGCAATGGGTGCCGTCCTCCAGTTTCAGGAGCTGGCCGACTTCATCCAGGCTGAATCCCAGGCGCTGGGCTGACTTCACGAACTTCACCCGCGCCACGTCCGCCTGCCCGTAGCGGCGGATGCGACCGTAGGGCCGCTCCGGCTGGGGTAGCAAGCCCTTGAGCTGATAGAAGCGGATCGTCTCCACGTTGACCCGGGCTGCCTTGGCGAAGGCCCCGATGGTCAGATTCTCTTGAGCGTTCTCCATGGCGCTTGACTCCGTAGTTGACTACGGAAGTAACGTTACAGCATCAAGCGAAGTCCCGGAAGGAGAACCTTATGTCGGAACCCAAGAACGGCTGCGGCGCACTGGCGACCGGCGGCGTCGCGGCCGTCCTCGCCTCGGCCTGCTGCCTCGGCCCCCTTGTCCTGGTCGCGCTCGGCTTCTCTGGCGCGTGGATCGGCAACCTGACCGTGCTGGAGCCGTATCGGCCGATCTTCATCGGCGCAGCGCTCATCGCGCTGTTCTTCGCCTGGCGCAGCATCTTCCGACCAGCCCATGCCTGCAAGCCCGGCGACGTTTGCGCCGTGCCCCAAGTGCGGACTGCCTACAAGGTGATCTTCTGGATCGTGGCCGCCCTGGTTCTGGTTGCCCTCGCGTTTCCCTACGTCCTGCCGCTGTTCTACTGAAAGGAGATCACCATGAAGAAACTCACCACCCTCACCACCCTCATCGCCCTGGCCGCCGCTCTAAGCGCGCCCGCCTGGGCTGCCACCAAGACCGTCACCCTGTCGGTGCCCGGCATGACCTGCGCCGCGTGCCCGATCACGGTCAAGACGGCTCTGTCCAAGGTCGCCGGCGTCGAGAAGGCCGAAGTCAGCTTCGAGAAGCGGGAGGCCGTCGTCACCTTCGACGAGGCCAAGACCAATGCCGACGCCTTGACCAAGGCCACCGCAAACGCGGGTTACCCGTCCAGCGTCAAGCAGTGAGGGCGTAATCATGGCCGAGGCGATCACCCTCCACATCGAAGGCATGACCTGCACGTCGTGCGCCGAGCACGTCCAGCAGGCTTTGACGAACGTGCCCGGCGTGCGCGCGGCCTCGGTGTCCTATCCGCAGCGGCAGGCCGAAATCGAGGCGGATGCAGGCGTGAGCGTGGCCCCGCTGGTTGCCGCAGTGGCCACGCTCGGCTATCGCGCACGGCTTACCGACACGCCGAACAAGCCTGCCGGCCTGCTAGACAAGGCGCTGGGCTGGCTCGGTGGCGAAACGAAGCATGTTGGCGGTGAACAAGCGCTGCACGTGGCTGTGATAGGCAGCGGCGGCGCGGCGATGGCGGCTGCCTTGAAGGCCGTGGAGCAAGGCGCCCGCGTCACGCTGATCGAGCGCGGCACCATCGGCGGCACCTGCGTCAATGTCGGCTGCGTGCCGTCCAAGATCATGATCCGCGCCGCGCACATCGTCCACCTGCGCCGCGAAAGCCCGTTCGATGCTGGCCTGCCGGCCGCAGCGCCCGCTGTACTGCGCGAGCGGCTGCTGGCCCAGCAACAAGGCCGCGTCGAGGAGCTGCGCCATGCCAAGTACGAAGGCATCCTGGCAAGCACTCCGGCCATCACCGTGCTGCGCGGCGAGGCCCGGTTCAGGGACACGCGCACGCTGACCGTGGCGACCGCTGACGGCGGCACGCACGAGGTGAACTTCGACCGCTGCCTGATTGCCACCGGCGCGAGCCCGGCGCTTCCGCCAATCCCGGGCCTTGCGGACACACCCCACTGGACCTCCACCGAGGCGCTGGAAAGCAGCTCGCTCCCCGAGCGGCTGGCCGTGATTGGTTCCTCCGTGGTGGCGGTCGAGTTGGCGCAAGCCTTCGCCCGGCTGGGCAGCCAGGTCACGATCCTGGCGCGCAGCACGCTGTTCTTCCGAGAAGACCCGGCCATCGGGGAAGCCGTAACAGACGCCTTCCGCGCCGAGGGCATCGAGGTGCTGGACCACACCCAGGCGAGCCACGTTGCCTATGCGGGCGGGGAATTCGTGCTCACCACCGGGCAGGGGGAAGTGCGCGCCGACAAGCTGCTGGTCGCCACCGGTCGCGCGCCGAACACGCGCAGCCTGAACCTTGAAGCGGCAGGCGTCGAAGTCAATGCGCAGGGAGCCATCGTCATCGACCGCGCCATGCGCACGAGCGCACCGCACATCTTTGCTGCCGGCGACTGCACCGACCAGCCGCAGTTCGTCTATGTGGCGGCGGCGGCCGGCACGCGCGCCGCGATCAACATGACCGGCGGCGACGCGGCGCTGGACCTGACGGCGATGCCGGCGGTGGTGTTCACCGATCCGCAGGTGGCGACCGTGGGCTACAGCGAGGCGGAAGCGCACCACGACGGCATCGAGACCGACAGCCGGCTGCTGACGCTCGACAACGTGCCGAGGGCGCTCGCCAACTTCGACACGCGCGGCTTCATCAAGCTGGTGGCGGAAGCTGGCTCAGGGCGGCTGATCGGCGTACAGGCGGTCGCGCCGGAAGCGGGCGAACTGATCCAGACGGCCGCGCTGGCGATCCGCCACCGGATGACCGTGCAGGAGCTGGCCGACCAGTTGTTCCCCTACCTGACCATGGTCGAGGGACTGAAGCTCGCGGCGCAGACCTTCAACAAGGACGTGAAGCAACTGTCCTGTTGCGCCGGATGAGGAAAAGGGAGGTGTTCGATGAACGCCTACAGCCGCGCCAACCGCCGCATCTACGCGGCCTTGTCCGATCCCCTGTCGGCCACCCACCGGCACCGCCTCGACGATCTGCTCAAGCGCCACGACAACGGCAAGACGACCTGGCTGGCCTGGCTGCGCCAGTCGCCCGTCAAGCCGAACTCGCGCCACATACTCGAACACATCGAGCGCCTCAAAGCCTGGCAGGCGCTCGACCTGCCTTCCGGCATCGAGCGGTCGGTGCACCAGAACCGCCTGCTCAAGATCGCCCGCGAAGGCGGCCAGATGACGCCCGCCGATCTGGCCAAGTTCGAGGCACAGCGCCGCTACGCGACCCTGGTGCGCTCGCCATCGAGGGCATGGCCACCGTCACCGACGAAATCATCGACCTGCACGACCGCATCCTGGGCAAGCTGTTCAACGCTGCCAAGCACAAGCATCAGCAGCAGTTCCAGGCGTCCGGCAAGGCGATCAACGCCAAGGTGCGGCTGGCCACCTCGATCAAGCAGGGCACGGTGACGGCCTCGCTGATGCTCAGGAAACTCGGCAGCTACCCGCGCCAGAACGGCCTGGCCGTGGCGCTGCGCGAGCTGGGCCGCATCGAGCGAACGCTGTTCATCCTGGACTGGCTGCAAAGCGTCGAGCTGCGCCGCCGCGTGCATGCCGGACTGAACAAGGGCGAAGCCCGCAACGCGCTAGCCCGCGCCGTGTTCTTCAACCGGCTGGGCGAAATCCGCGACCGCAGTTTCGAGCAGCAGCGCTACCGGGCCAGCGGCCTCAACCTGGTGACGGCGGCCATAGTGTTGTGGAACACGGTCTATCTGGAACGGGCCTCAAACGCCTTACGCGGTCACGGCCAGACTGTCGATGACGCCCTGTTGCAGTACCTGTCGCCGCTGGGCTGGGAGCACATCAACCTGACCGGCGATTACCTCTGGCGCAGCAGCGCCAAGATCGGCGCGGGCAAGTTCAGGCCGCTACGACCGCTGCAACCGGCTTAGCGTACGATTTTTTCCGTTTTCTGAGACGTCCCCAATCAGTGCCGCATTGTCCTGGTCAAGGATCAGGGCGTGTACTTCCTCGCCGAGCGTGGGGAGCGTCGCCCGGATGGGCGCCAGGCACTGCTCGCCTACGCCGTCGGATGCAACCCGGACACCGACCCGTTCGATGACTGGTGGCACCTCGCCGGCCGCGAGCTGGGCGGCGATGACTTCGCGGAGTATTTCGACCCGAAGGACGGCCTGTTCACGCGCCTCCAGCACTCGGCGGACGATCTCGTGCTTTCCGCCACCGCCACGCACCTGTCCTTAGCAGTGGTGCCTCCCGCCTGACGCGGCAACCGCCTCGCAGCCCCCGCATCGGGGGCCTTCTTTTGTTCGCACCGCCGCCATCGCCGCGCGTGCGCGTTTGTCTCCAGCCGCCGAGGCACGCCCCGCCGGCCACAACGCCGGCATGCCACCGGAGACAACCGCATGAACACGCCATCGACCTCGCCGAGGCTGCACCTCCTACCGGTGTCGCTGCGCACGGCCAATGCATTCGTTCTGTCGCACCATCGCCACCACCGCCCGGTCCAGGGCGCGAAGTTCGCCCTGGCCGTCACGCTGAGCGACAGCGACCTGATCCACGGCGTGGCCATTGTCGGCCGCCCGGTCGCGCGGCACCTGGACGCTGGAAGTCACGCGGCTGTGCACCGACGGCACACCCAGCGCCTGCAGCAAGCTCTACGGCGCGGCCTGGCAGGCGGCAAGGGCGCTGGGCTACATACGCCTGCTCACCTACACCATGCCCGACGAAGGTGGCGCCAGCCTGCGCGCCGCCGGCTGGCGGCTGATCGGCGCGCGCGGTGGCGGCGCCTGGAGCCGTCCCGGCCGTCCGCGCGCCGATACCCCCGAGCACCTGCGCGGCGCCAAGTGCCTGTGACAGGCGCCGGGTGGCGCGGACAAAGGGAAGCGCCCGGGTGCCGATTGATTGCTGCCGCGCGCGCGAGGCCCCGCCATGCTGGCCCCATGCCTGCTGACGTCGTCAGCGACATGCCAGGCAACCATCGGTCTTCGAGGTTGCGGCGCAGTTCCCACTGCGTGACCGAGCCAGCTCGCACCGCATCCTTCCGCGAGCGGCCACCAGCCTCTGGTGGCGGATGCTTTCGCCTTATCAACCCACCGCGGGGTCACGCACCTTCCCCGCATGCGTGGGCCGGTGTGTCTCCGCTTCATCCCAATGGAGATTCACCATGAACACCACGTCCAACGAGAAATCGTATTTCGACCTCCACACCTCGGGCATCGGCTACATCCAGCGTGTCCGTGAAGTGCCCGTCCGGGGCGGCCGCCGTGCGCAGCCTTTCCTGGCATGCACCATCGCCGCGCTGGTCGGCCCCGCCCGGGACCCCAGCTACCGCTACTTCGACGTCAAGGTCTCGGGTGCCGAGGCCAAGAAGCTCGTTCAGCGCTACATCGGCGTTGACGATCCCAAGCAGCGCCCGCTGGTGCGCTTTCGCCTCGGTGACCTGTGGGGCGATGTGTACATCCGCGACAAGGGTGAGCAGAAGGGTCAGGCCGCCGCGTCCCTCAAGGCGCGACTGCTCAAGGCCGAACTGATCGACCGGGCCGAACTGGCTTCGATCGAGCAGCACGAGTTGATCACCCGCGGCATCGGCTATCTCAATCGTGTGAAGGACGTCACCCCAAAAGCTGGCGACTCGTTCCTCTCTTGCACCGTCGCGGCACTGGCCGGGCCTGTCGATGAACCGGAGTATCGGTACTTCGACACCATCGTCGCCACCCCGGAAGCCGAGCACCTGGTTCGCCGGTGCGTTCAGGCCGTCGAGGGTGACCGCAAGGTGCTGATCGCCTTCCGTCTGAACGACATGAAGATCGATCCGTACATCCGCACCAAGGGTGAGCACGCCGGGGAACCGGCCGCCAGCCTGGAATCGACGCTGGTCCACATCGGTCTCATCAAGATCGACGGCACCCAGGTCTATCCGACGAGCCAGGCGCAAGCCGAGGCGCCGCCGGCCGAAGACGCATCCGCGTCCGAAGCCGACGATGCCATCGACACGGCCACCGAGCCCGCCGAGCGCGAGCCCGAGGCGCAAGTCCAGGAGCAGGAGCCGGCATTGGCTGCTTCGTTCTGATCCGGCACGGCCTCTCACGGGGCCTTGTCGCTTTTCCTCCCCACGTACGCCGCGTCCCCAGGACGCGTGCTTGCGCATTTCATCCCCCGAGTTCCGCGTGGTCTCACGGCCACGCGGTTGTCGAATTTCTCAAAGGAGATCAGCCATGTCTCTGGTATCCCGCTTTGCTCCGCAATCCCCGATCCTGCGCTCTGATCGCCCACTCTCGGACGACCGCATTCGTGCCGTCGTTCCGTCGATCTTCGCCGACGCTCCACATGGGAGCCGGTCCGATCGGTATGCCTACATACCGACCTCGACCGTGCTGACCAAGCTGCGCCAGGAGGGCTTCGAGCCCTTCATGGTGTGTCAGACGCGCGTGCGCAACGAAGACCGGCGCGAGTACACGAAGCACCTCATCCGACTTCGCCATGCAAGCCAGATCAACGGCGACGAGGCGAACGAGATCATCCTGCTCAACAGCCATGACGGCACGAGCAGCTATCAGATGCTCGCCGGCATGTTCCGGTTCGTCTGCCACAACGGCCTGGTTTGCGGTGACACCACCGCAGACATCCGCGTTCCTCACAAGGGCGACGTGGCCAGCCAGGTGATCGAAGGTGCCTACGGAGTCCTCGAAGGTTTCGAGCGCGTGCAGAACGCGCGCGATGCGATGCGCACCATCACCCTCGATGAGGGCGAAGCGGAGGTCTTTGCGAACTCTGCGCTCGCACTCAAGTACGACGATCCGGCCAAGTCCACGCCTGTCACCGAGAGCCAACTGCTGGCCCCTCGGCGATGGGACGACCGCAAGAACGACCTGTGGGCCGTCTTCAACCGCGTCCAGGAGAACCTAGTCAAAGGGGGCCTGAACGGACGCACGGCCAACGGCCGCAATCAGCGCACCCGTCCGGTGCAAGGCATCGACCAGAACCTGCGCCTGAACCGGGCGTTGTGGCTGCTGGCCGAAGGCATGCGCCAGCTCAAGGCGTGATGCCACGCGGACCTCGCCCACCTCGGGCGAGGCCATTTCCTCTCATCCACCGGGTGCCGTCGGCGGCCCGCTATTCGTCATCAGGAGAACCAACATGGCAACCACATCGGCGCCCGAGCAATCGGTATCGCCCATCATTGTTCCGGGCCAGCTCACGCTGCGCACCATACGCGGCAAGAACGGCCCGTTCACCGTCGGCCGCCTTGTCACCCCCATCGGCAAGTTCGCGGTCAAGGATGCGGAGCTGGAGCAGTACCCCGAAGGAAAATACGACGGGGAATTCATCATCCGCTACATCTTCCCGAAGTCCTATCCGGTCGGCGACGGCATGCGGTTCGAGATCCGCGCCAACCTGGACGGAATGACGCTCAACGGAATCGACAAACTGAGCCGCGACGAAGCCCGAAGCTTCGCCACCCAGGACGTCGATCCACTCGATGAAGAGCTGGGGACGCAGCCTGCAGCAACGCCGGCCAAGTCTGCCAAGGCCTCCACGCCCGCCAAGCACGCACCCGTGCAGGCGTCGGCGGATCCTCTGGTCGATACCACGCCCTTCGGTGTGGATGCGCCGACGCCCGCTGCGGCGGCTGCCCCCGGCAGCACCGAAGATGGCGACGCCGCTCTGTTCGGTCTGCTGTGGCCGCTGGGCGAGTCCGTGAAATTGGATTCGACCATCGACCGCCGCGCCCTGCGCGCGCAGATCGCCCGCCTGGGCGAACTGGGTTTTGCGTTGGACTTCAAGACGCAGGAGTGGAGCCGTCAGGCCGAACTGCAACCTGCGTGATCGCAGACGCCGCATCCGCGGTGTTCTTCATCCACCCGCCGGGGTTCCTTCCCCCTGCGGGGGAGGCCTCGGCCATTTTCTGGAGGTCTCCATCATGTCCACCATCGCTTTCGATGTACCCCGTTCCGCGCTGGATGAATCCGCATGGCGAGCTGTTTGCAAGACAGCCGCCGAGCACGCCCAGCGTGGTTGCGGCCTGTCCTGGGATCATTGGGTCACGCTTTTCAGTTCGGAGATCGACGCGCAAGCTAGTCGGTTGCCGGAAAGCCAGCGAGCTCAGGCCCTGGAAATCGCAGCCCACGAATGGGACTACGCAACACCCGCCGAGCGGCAGGAAGCCCAGGACTGGAATGCGGAGCATGGCTATTGCTCGCATGGGATCGAGTTCGGCTACTGCCCGGCCGGTTGTGATCGCGACGATGACGACTGGGACTAAGGGCAAAGCATAGGTTCCTTCGCCGCACCTGCGGCTTTTCATCACCCGCCGGGAGGCCCTCCCCGTGGGGAGGCCTCCGGCTCTACTTTTCCAGGAGGCCTCTCATGGGCTGGTATTTCTCACCCCAATCGCGGTCTGAACTGATCGCGGAACTGATCGCACCGCAAGAGACCGAGCGCGCCAGCGTCAAGGTCATCGCCCACGCGCTGCGCGGCAACGTCCTCTGGTCTGTCGCGGAAGTGACGGCCAAGGTCGAAGGCGTACATCGTGATCTCGCGCCGGGCCAATCCCTGCGCTACATCCGCTGCGATCTGCTTGAACGCAGCGGCGGCCAGTGGGGTTACAAGCCGCTGGACGAGTCCATGCACCCGTACTACTACTCGTGCCCGCTGTCCTATCTGGACCTTGCACCGGAGCAGTCTGCCGAATGGCGTGCAGGCGTTCGCGCCTACCACGCTCGGCGACGCACACCCACGGCTGTCACGGCACCCGCCGCAACGCTGATGGTCTGAGCCAGGAGGAACCGACATGGACCTGATCCTCGCTGCGCTCTCCCCCTCGCTGCTGGCGCTCGTTGAAGGGAGTTTGTCCAACGACGAAGTGTCCTCCGACGAGGAGATGCTGGAGTACTTCATCAGCAACGGCCTCACCGAGAAACAGGCGCGGCAGGCACTGACCTACCGCGACCAGTACCTCAACAACATCTACCTGGACGGCTTCACGCCGATCACCGCGGTGGACGAGGTGCTTCACTTCAACCCGCACACCCGGCAGTTCGAGCCGGACTGAGCGGTTTTCTTCCACCCCCAGGGGCAGCACTTGCCCCAGCGGGCGGTGCTGTTCCCGTTCATCCGAGGACACCACCATGCCCGCACACACTTCTTCCACCACGCTGTACCGCATCGACGAATGCCCGGATGTGATGGCCGACGCCTGCGTCGGCGACGACCAGGGCAACCTGATCTTCCTGTCGATCTGGGCGCGGGACACCGCCGTCCAGCAGTTCCTCGCTCGCCTGACCCTTGGGCGCGACGAGCAGGGACTGGACCAGTTTCACGTCATCACCGACCAAGGCGGCAGCGTCCCGGTGTTCATCGGCAACGTCGATCGCCTGGAAAAGCGCATCACGCGCGCCTACCGGCGAACGCTGTTCGGTTCGCTGTCCAACGTGTGGCTGTTCGACCGGCGCTGCGTCAAGCCCGACAAGGCCAACGCCAGCGCGCTGGCATTGCTGCCACGCGACAGCGCCCACCGGCTCGACCGCCTGTGGACGCTGGTGCGGGACACGTGCCCGTTGCCGCTGCTCGACCACTGGCGCGAGACCGTGCTGGAACTGCTGCAAAGCCGCGAGATGCTGGGCCGCCTTCCGTTCGCCCTCGGGCCGCTGGAAGGCCATCGGCTCGCCATCGACGTGCCGACGCTGACCCTGGCGCTGGGCTCCCTGATCCGCAGTGACGTGCTCACCGCCTATCCATACCCGGCCAAGATCTGGACGCCGGAAGTGGTAGCGGCCTGACCCACCCTCGGAGGCACGCCTTGGCGTACTTCCGTGTTTCATCCCCGCCAACCAGGAGACTTCCATGGCCCTCATGTTCCCGCGGCTCGCCCGCAATTTCGTCAAGAACGGATATTTCCCGACCGACGAACCCACGCTCGAAAGAGCGCTCAACGCACTGATGCCCAGCGACGGGCCGATGTGCATCCTCGATCCCTGCGCCGGCGAAGGCGTGGCGATCGCCGAAGCCGCCCATGCCCTCGGGCGCGAGCAGGCAAAGGCGTTCGCCGTCGAGTTCGACGCGGAGCGGGCGCGCCATGCCCGCGGCCTGGTCGATCACTGCCTGCACGCGGACCTGATGGACACGATGGTCTCCAAGCAGTCCTTCGGGCTGCTCTGGCTCAACCCGCCGTATGGGGACCTGTCCAAGGACGTCAACGGCAACATCGGCTATCAGGGCCAGGGCCGTGCCCGCCTTGAAAAGCTGTTCTACCAGCGCACGCTCTCGCTGCTGCAATACGGCGGCGTGCTGGTTTTCATCGTCCCCGGCTACGTGCTCGACGCGGAGTTGGTCGGCTGGCTGACGCGCCACTACACGGACCTGCGCATCTACCGAGCGGTGGAGACGCAGTTCAAGCAGGTGGTGATCTTCGGACGCCGGGTGCGCCAGCGCGAGCAGGTGCCCGATGGCGTCAAGGCCGTGCGCAATCTGCTGTTGCAGGTAGGGCAAGGCGAAGTCGAAGCCGAGGAACTGCCGAGCGAGTGGCCGTTCCTGCCGTACATCGTCCCCGCCAGCCCGGCCGAGCCAGAGCATTTCTTCCGCGTGACGATGGAGCCCGAGCAGTTCGCCGATGAGGTTGGCAGGCTGCAAGGCTTGTGGCCATCGCAGGACACGCACCTGGGGGCTGCGCAGCAATCGCTGCGTCCACCGGCGCGGGCCTTGTCCCGCTGGCATCTCGCCCTGGCTCTGGCCGCGGGTGCGATCTCGGGGGTTGTGCGCTCCAAGACCGGGCGCGTGCTCGTCGTCAAAGGTGACACCCACAAGGACAAGACGCTCCAGCGGGAGTTCACCGAACGCGAAGACGGCTCCATCGCCGAGACCCGCATCCTCACCGACAAGTTCGTTCCCGTCATCCGCGCGTGGGACATGACACCTGGCTCCGCGACACGGGGCGAGGTGTTGACCATTCGCTGATCCACCGGACGCGCTGCCGTCCTGCTGTACCAACTCGAAGGAGAAACACCATGATCCCCAATCCGTTCAAGCGGCCTGCGCCGCACAAGCAACCGTTGTTCGCACCGAGTACGTTGAAGTTGAGCGAGAAGGTGCATTGGCTGGCCCGGCGAGGCCTGATCGACCCCTTGGCCTATGTCCAGCGCCATGTGCGCGGGGACTGGGGCGAGATCGATGAGGCCACACGCCAAGCCAACGACGTGGCGATCCAACAGGACAACCTAATGATCTCGCAGTTCAGGATCACGCCGGACCTGGCGCTGATCGTCAAGACCAGCGAGGACCACCAGACCACGGTGGTCCAGCTTCCCGAAGAGCGGGACCTGATCTGAGGCCCCACATCGTCATCCTCATCCACCTGACGGAGCCACTTCACTCCGGCAGGGGTGTCGTGGCTCAATGACTCATCAAGGAGGAGCCCATGGCATCGCATCGCATCGAAACCTACTGCCAGCGGCTGGCGTTCCCCATCGGGGCGCTCATCTTCAGCAGAGGTGTAGACCGCCTGGTCCGCGCGGGTCGCCTGGACCCGATCCCGTACTTCAGGCGCCACACCCGTGGCGACTGGGGCGACGTCAACATCCAGCAATGGCAGACGAACAGCAGCGCGCTTCAATCGGGCGCGTCGCTGGAATCGCACTACGTGATCCATCCGGGGCTCGCCATTCGCATCGTCACCGATTCGCAGCGCTGCGCAACCGTCATCGTGCTTCCGTCCGAAGACTGAGCACGGTTCACCTGCGGGCCGCCCAGGCCAGCACCTTCAACCACCCTCAGCCACGCGTCGATTCTCTTCCCACCACGGGGCATGCCATTGCCCCGCTGGGGGTGGTGCATGCCCCATTTTTCTTTGGAGCATCACCATGTCCCTCGATCTCGAAACCACTGCCGCTGAATCCGCGCCCGTACAGGGCGAACTGCTCGACGCGGAATCTTCCCCTCTGACCCTGAGCCTTCAGGATTTTGTCGGCGAGTTCGGCGACGAACTACTCGACGCCCTCAACAGCGCTAATCCGCCGGTCTATACCGGCCAACCGCAGGCGCACCGGCAACTGGTGGTCGCCAGCCTCAAGCGCAAGCTGTTCCCAGCCCAGGCCGAAGTCGTCCACGCCGCCGCCGAGCTGCTGATCGACCGTGGCGAACGTGCTGCGATCGTCAATGGCGAGATGGGCTGCGGCAAGACGACCGTCGGCATTGCCACGGCCGCCGTGCTCAACGCCGAAGGCTATCGCCGCACTCTGGTGCTGTCGCCGCCCCACCTGGTTTACAAGTGGCGGCGCGAGATCCAGGAGACGGTGGCCGGTGCCAAGGTGTGGGTACTCAACGGGCCGGATACGCTCGTCAAGCTCATCAAGCTGCGCGAGCAGTTGGGCGTGCAGCCCACGGGCCAGGAGTTCTTCGTCCTGGGGCGCGTCAGGATGCGGATGGGCTTTCACTGGAAGCCTGTCTTCACCACGCGGCGCACCCGCCACGGCGACGTGGCGGCCTGCCCGGACTGCGGCACGGTCATCACCGACCTCGACGGCGAGCCGGTCAACCCGATCGCGCTCCAAGCCGAGGAGTGCCGCAGGAAGTGCGGCCACTGCGCCGCGCCCCTGTGGACACTGATCCGCCCGCGCAGTCTGTCCGGCAGCGACCAGTCCTCGGCCGTGCTCAAAGCCTTAAAGCGCATACCGACCATCGGAGAGGTCACCGCGCAGAAGCTGATGCAAAAGTTCGGTGACGGGTTCCTGGCGTCGATGCTCGGCGACAACATCCATGAGTTCATCAACCTCATGGATGGCAACGGCGAGCTGGTGTTTTCCGACCGTCAGGCCACGCGCATGGAACGTGCGATGGCCAACATGGAGTTCGGCTTTGGCGAGGGCGGCTATCAGCCGTCCGAGTTCATCAAACGCTACCTGCCGCAAGGCACGTTCGACCTGCTCATCGCCGATGAGGCACATGAGTACAAGAACGGGGGCAGTGCCCAGGGCCAGGCCATGGGCGTGCTGGCGGCGAAGGCTCGCAAGACCTTGCTGCTGACCGGCACGTTGATGGGCGGCTACGGGGACGACCTGTTCCACCTGCTGTTCCGAGCCCTTCCGGGGCGGATGATCGAAGACGGCTACCGCCCGACCACGAGCGGCAGCATGACCTCGGCTGCGATGGCGTTCATGCGCGATCACGGGGTGTTGAAGGACATCTACTCCGAGAGCACCGGCACGGCGCACAAGACGGCCAAGGGCACCAAGGTATCGGTGCGCACGGTCAAGGCCCCGGGGTTTGGCCCCAAGGGCGTGCTGCGCTGCATCCTGCCGTTCACGATCTTTCTCAAGCTCAAGGACATCGGTGGCAACGTCCTGCCGCCGTATGACGAGGAGTTCCGTGAAGTCGCGATGGACACGGCGCAAGCCGCGGCCTACCGCGATCTGGCGGGTCGGCTGACCGCGGAGCTGAAACAGGCTCTGGCGCGACGCGATACGACCTTGCTGGGTGTGGTCCTCAACGTGCTGCTGGCCTGGCCGGATTGCTGCTTCCGGTCGGAGACCGTGGTGCATCCGCGCACGCGCAACACCTTGGCGTTTGTCCCGGCTCAGTTCAACGAGTTCGAGATCAGCCCCAAGGAGCGTGAGCTGATCGACATCTGCAAAGAGGAGAAGGCGCAGGGCCGCAAGGTCCTGGCCTACACGGTCTATACCGGCACGCGCGACACCACGTCGCGCCTGAAGGTGTTGCTGGAGCAGGAAGGCTTCAAGGTGGCGGTGCTGCGCGCGAGCGTGGATGCCAGCCGCCGCGAAGACTGGATCGCCGAGCAACTGGACCGTGGCATCGACGTGCTCATCACCAACCCCGAGTTGGTCAAGACGGGGCTGGACCTGTTGGAGTTCCCGACGATCGTGTTCATGCAGTCGGGCTACAACGTGTACTCGCTCCAGCAGGCGGCACGCCGCTCCTGGCGCATCGGGCAGAAGCAGCCCGTGCGTGTGATCTACCTCGGCTACGCCGGTTCCTCGCAGATGACCTGCCTGGAGCTGATGGCCAAGAAGATCATGGTCTCGCAGTCCACCTCGGGCGACGTGCCCGAATCCGGGCTCGATGTCCTGAACCAGGACGGTGATTCCGTCGAGGTCGCACTGGCCCGGCAGCTTGTCGCCGCATGACACGTTCCACTTACGGCCCTTCGGGGCCGTTTTTTTTGCCGCTCCCGGTAAATCGGACGCTGCCTGGTTCGCATTGTTTGCTGCCGCTCGCGGCCTGAGCGGCGATGGTGAGGGCTGGATGTTTCAGGACGCCGAGCTATGTGCCCCTCTCCACCGTGGTTTCACTATCCCGAACGCCGCCTTCTGGCGGGATTTCTCGGCCTGCTGTGGTCGGTGCTGGCCGGTGGCTGCGCGACGACGACTGCGCCGGTCGCGCCCGACACCATCGCGGAAGTCTTGGCCGCGCCTGAACCCGAGGCTTCCGAGTACATCCCGGTCGTGCGCTACGCCCGCTACACACTGGTCGAACTGGCACCCATGGCGGCGCAGCGCGACCTGTTGTTGCAGACCATCGACGTGTCCATGCCCGAGGATGCCCGCGCCACGGTCGGGGATGGGCTTCGGCACGTGCTCAAACGCAGCGGCTATGGCCTGTGCCAGACCGCGCATGCCGTGATCGAGCTGTACGCGCTGCCGTTGCCGGCGGTACACCTGCACCTCGGCCCCATGACCTTGCGCGATGCGCTGCTCACGCTGGCTGGCCCGGCCTGGGAACTGCACGCGGATGACCGCGCACGGCAAATCTGCTTCGAGCGGCCCGGCGATCGCGCGGTCGCCGAGTCCCCATCCGAGCCACCCGCCACCGAGGCGGTGCAGACGTTCCCGCTGGCACCCATGGTTTCGGGAGGCCAGCCATGAACGCCCCGCAACCTGCCCAGCGATCGACCGCCGCCGTGGTGGTGCAGAGCCTGATGTGGCTCTGGTTGATCTTCCTCAGCGTCTTGGCGGCCCTGGGCTACCAGGCCCTCAGCGACCAGGCCGACCAGGAGCGGCTGGATTCCCGCCTGCAACGCCTGGAAGCGCAGGCAACTGGCTTGGCCGAGACGATCGAGGCCATCCAGCAGCGCCCGGCCGTCGCGACGGACGCTGACCTCAAAGACACCCGCCAGATTCTGGAAGCACGCGCGGCCCAGGTCGAGAAATCTCTCAGTGGCTACGCAGCGGCCGACGACCTCCAGGCGCTGCGCGCGGAGGTCGAGCAGATCAAGGCGCGCCAAGCCGCCGCGCGTGCCACCGCACCCGCCCAGCGGCGCGCATCGCGCACGTCCGCCGCCTCCAAGACCGAGCTGCCGCCGCTGCCATTCCGCGTCGTCGGCGCCGAACTGCGCGCCGGCCAGCGCAGCGTGTCCGTCGCGCCGAGCATCGGGGACTTCACGCCCGCCCAACTTCAGGTGCTGCTGCCCGGGGATGCGGTCGGCCCGTGGCGCCTGCAGGCGATCGAGGGCAACACCGCAGTGTTCCAGGCCGGCAACCAGACCCGCCGCGTGGCGATTCCCTGACCGGAGCACCCCATGAAGCCGTCGATCCTCCTTTTCGCGGTCCTGGTGGCGTCGTCGCAATGGCCCGCCTGGGCGCAGCAGCCCGCAACGACCTCGGCGCGCAACGCACAGAGCCAGGAGCGCCCGCTGGCCGCCCGCGTGCTGGACGACCGGGTGGCAACCGAATGGGGCTTGCAGCCACAAGAATGGGCACGCTACCGCGAGCTGATGGATGGGCCGCTGGGTATCTACTCGCCCAACCTGGACCCGCTGTCCGCCCTGGGCATCGAAGCTCGCACGGACGAAGAACGGCGCCGCTATGCGGAACTGCAGGTGCAGGTGGAAGCGCGCCGCGTCGAGAAGCTGCTCGCCTACCAGCGCGCCTACGACGAGGCCTGGCAGCGCCTGAATCCGGGGATGCAGCGCGTGAACCTGCCCGACGACAAGCCGGGCGCCGGCCCATCCAGCAGTCCCTTGCGCGGCAGCGGCCGCATGGCGGTGTTCGTCAAGGACGGCTGCGCAGCCTGCGGACAGCTCGTGCAGCGCCTGCAATCCTCGGGCGCGGAGTTCGACCTGTACATGGTGGGCAGCCGCCAGGATGACGCGCGCATCCGCGACTGGGCCAAGCGCGCGCAGATCGACCCGGCGCGCGTGCGCGCCGGCAGCATCACGCTCAACCACGACGGCGGCCGCTGGCTGTCACTGGGCCTGCCCGGCGATCTGCCCGCCGCCGTGCGCGAAGTGAACGGCCAATGGCAGCGCCAGCCGTAGCCATGCCCCTGCGCGCACTGGTGCTCACTGCCGGCCTGTATGCCGTTGCCGCCCTGGCCCAGGAGGTTCCGCCACCGGCTTACCAGCTTGCCGCCCAGCGCGCAGGCATCCCCTCGACCGTGCTCTACGCCGTGGCCTTGCAGGAGAGCGGCATCCGGCGCAACGGGCGCCTGGTGCCGTGGCCGTGGTCCCTCAACGTCGCCGGCCAGTCGCGCCGCTTCGCCACGCGCGCCGACGCCTGCGCTGGCCTGCAGCAGGCGATGCGCGCCACGCCGCACACGCGCATTGATGCGGGCCTGGGCCAGATCAACCTCGGCTACCACAAGCACCGCTTTACCGGCGCGTGCGACCTGCTGGATCCGTATCGCAACCTGGCCGTTGCCGCCGAGATCCTGAAGGAGCAGCACACCCCCGGCGAGGACTGGCTGCTGGCGATCGGCCGCTACCACCGCCCCGCAGGCGGCGAGCCCGCCGCCCGCTATCGGCGCAGCGTGTCGCGCCACCTTGCCCGCGTGCAGGGCACGCGACCAGCCGCCGCGGTCCTCGCGGCGCGCCAGGAGACCTCCCCATGACGAAACCCCATCCCGCCCATCTCGCGTTCACGGGCCTACTCATGCTGCTGTCAGGCCTGCCGCTGGCCTCGCGTGCCGGCGAGCCACTGATCGTTGTCGAGGACCGTGGCGGCACGTCGGCATTGCCGTACTACGAAGCCCTGAATCTCCAGCCGCGCGCCAACGCACCGGCGCGGCCGTCCATCCCGACGCCCCAGGTTCCTGCCACACGGGCGGACGAAGCCGCGATGCTGCCGGTGCGCAGCGCCAAGCTCACGCCCGGCACCGTCGCGCGACGGGTGATCGAAGCGCCCGGCCTGCGGCCGTTCGTGGTCATCGGCGACGACGAGGCTTCCCGGGCCTGGTTGCAGCGCCGCGCCGCCGCTTTGCGCGAACGTGGCGCGGTCGGCCTGGTCGTCAACGTCGAGACCGCGCAGGGCCTGGCGCGGCTGCGCGCCCTGGTGCCGGGCGTGCCGCTCGCGCCCGTGGCCGGCGACGACCTGGCCGATCGCCTGGGCCTGCGGCACTACCCGGCGCTGATCACGGCCACCGGCATCGAGCAATGAAGCCATGTCGGGCAAACAGCCGGTCGAGGTTCTGCTACGCCCAGCGGTGGAGCTATACACCGTCGCGGCGTGTGCAGGCGCCGCGTTTCTGTGCCTGGTGGCCCCATGGTCGCTCGCGCTGAGCCCGGCCATGGGCATCGGCAGCGCCTTGGCGTTCGGCGCCTACGGCGCGATCCGCTACCGCGATGCCCGCATCATCCTGCGCTACCGGCGCAACATCCGCCGTCTGCCGCGTTACGTGATGACCAGCAAGGACGTGCCGGTCAGCCAGCAGCGCCTATTCGTGGGGCGCGGCTTTCTCTGGGAGCAGAAGCACACGCATCGGCTGATGCAGACGTACCGGCCCGAGTTCCGCCGCTACGTCGAGCCGACGCCGGCCTACCGGCTGACCAGGCGCCTGGAGGAACGGCTGGAGTTCGCGCCATTGCCGCTCTCGCGCCTGCCGAAGCTCACCGGCTGGGACGCGCCTTTCAACCCCGTGCGCCCGTTGCCGCCTGTCGGCGGCCTGCCAAGGCTGCACGGCATCGAGCCCGACGAAGTGGACGTCAGCCTGCCGCTGGGCGAGCGCGTCGGGCACTCGCTGGTGCTGGGCACCACGCGGGTGGGCAAGACGCGCCTGGCCGAGTTGTTCGTCACGCAGGACATCCGTCGCAGGAATGCTGCCGGCGAGCATGAGGTCGTCATCGTCATCGACCCCAAGGGGGATGCCGATCTCTTGAAACGGATGTACGTCGAAGCCCAGCGCGCTGGCCGCGAAGGCGAGTTCTACATCTTCCACTTGGGCTGGCCGGAAATCAGCGCCCGCTACAACGCCGTGGGCCGCTTCGGTCGGATCTCGGAAGTGGCGACACGCATCGCGGGGCAGCTCTCCGGCGAAGGCAACAGCGCGGCGTTCCGCGAGTTCGCATGGCGCTTCGTGAACATCATCGCCCGCGCCCTGGTGGAACTGGGGCAGCGCCCGGACTACATGCTGATCCAGCGCCACGTCATCAACATCGACGCGCTGTTCATTGAGTACGCCCAGCACTACTTTGCCAAGACGGAGCCCAAGGCCTGGGAGGTGATCGTCCAGATCGAGGCCAAGCTCAACGAGAAGAACATCCCAAGGAACATGATCGGGCGCGAGAAGCGTGTGGTGGCGCTGGAGCAATACCTCTCCCAGGCGCGCAACTACGACCCTGTGCTCGATGGCCTGCGCTCGGCGGTGCGCTACGACAAGACCTACTTCGACAAGATCGTTGCATCGCTGCTGCCGCTGCTGGAAAAGCTCACGAGCGGCAAGATCGCCCAGCTCCTGGCGCCGAACTACTCCGACCTGGCCGACCCGCGCCCGATCTTCGACTGGATGCAGGTGATCAGGAAGCGCGCCGTCGTCTATGTCGGCTTGGACGCGCTGTCCGATGCGGAGGTCGCCGCAGCGGTCGGCAACTCGATGTTCAGCGATCTCGTCTCGGTGGCTGGGCACATCTACAAGCACGGAATCGACGATGGCCTGCCGGGCGCATCGGCTGGTGCGCGCGTGCCGATCAACGTGCATGCGGACGAGTTCAATGAATTGATGGGTGACGAGTTCATTCCGCTCATCAACAAGGGCGGTGGCGCGGGCCTGCAAGTCACCGCCTACACGCAAACGCTTTCGGACATCGAGGCCCGCATCGGCAACCGCGCGAAGGCCGGCCAAGTGATCGGGAATTTCAACAATTTATTCATGTTGCGCGTGCGCGAGACGGCCACCGCGGAACTGCTGACGAGGCAGTTGCCGAAGGTCGAGGTCTATACGACCACCATCGTCTCGGGCGCGACGGACAGCTCAGACATCCGCGGCGCGACGGACTTCACGTCGAACACCCAGGACCGCATCAGCATGGCCAGCGTGCCGATGATCGAGCCGTCACACGTCGTCGGTCTGCCCAAGGGCCAATGCTTCGCGCTGCTGCAGGGCGGCCAGCTTTGGAAGGTGCGCATGCCGCTTCCGGCGCCAGACCCCGATGAAGTGATGCCGACGGACTTGCAGCAACTGGCCGGGTATATGCGCCAGAGCTACAGCGAGGCCACGCAGTGGTGGGAGTTCACCAGTTCCGCAGCCTTGCCGCATGCAGCCTTGCCCGACGACCTGCTGGATGACGCCGCTCCAGCCGAGCCTGACGCGGTGGCCACCGGCGCCGACGACAGCACCGGCGAGGCCGCACCATGAAGGATGCCGCCTCGACCGCGCAGCGGGAGCAGAACCAGCGCCAGGGGCTGATCGTCGGCACCATCACCTTGCCGTTCCGGCTGCTCGGGGTGCTCATCGGCTCGCTGCTGTTCTCGATCGTGGTGGAGTGCGTCGGCATGCACCTGTTCTGGAAGGACCAGGGCTGGCGCCACTCCCAGCAGATGCTGCAGTACGAACTCGGGCACCTGTCCAACCACTTCACGCGCAGCGTGGTGGTGCAGGAGCCCGGGCGCACGGCGCACGAGCTGGTGGATACCGGGTACGAGTGGGTGTTCGTGCGCTCGGGGTTGCTGGAGCGCATGAGCCAGACCGCCGAGCGCGCCCGCGCGGCCAGCCACGGGCAGAGCCGCAACTTCCGCTACTACATCAGCCAAGTCTATGTCTGGGCCGAAAGCTACCTGATCGCTGCGGCCTTCACGACGCTCACCTTCCTGGTGCGCCTGCTGGTCCTGGTACTCACGCTGCCGCTGATCCTCACTGCAGCATTCGTCGGCCTGATCGACGGCCTGGTGCGACGGGATGTGCGCCGGTTCGGCGCGGGCCGCGAATCCGGCTTCATCTACCACCGCGCGAAGGCCAGCCTGATGCCGTTGGCCGTGCTGCCTTGGGTCACCTATCTCGCACTGCCCATAGCGGTGCATCCTCTGGTCATCCTGCTGCCCAGCGCGGCGTTGCTGGGGATGGCAGTCAGCCTGACCGCAGGCAGCTTCAAGAAGTACTTATGAGGTGACACGGGCGGCACTGCTCTGCAAAGCCGTGTGCCGTTCATCGGTTCTGCAGGGTATCAAGAGCAGCATCCAACGCCGTAACCGCCTCGACGACCGTTCTTACCGTCGCCCGATCGAACTCATGATCGCGCTGAGCGTCGTGCACACCGCTATTGAGGTAACCCCATTCAATACTCGTACCGCTGACATTGAGCAGCCTGACCAACGCCCCTACGGCATCCGGCGCACCCGCATGTTGCGCCGCGATACGCTCGACGGCCGACCGCAACTTGGTGCATTTATTGTTCAGCTCCCAAGGCGCGCGGGGCCCGCTCAGCTTGATGTCGATCCGGCCGTCCGCCCGCCGACCCAGCCACGTCCACAGGCGGTCCGTCAGACTCTCCAGCGCCGGCCGGGCCTGGCGCAGTGCCTCGCGTTTCTCGTCAGCCGCCAACGCCTGCTGGGCCAGAAGAACATAGTTCTTCGCTGGCGGGTCGCTGTCGACCCGCAGTTCGTGCTCTCCCTGATGCGGGAGAAACTTGTAGCGCTTGATGGCCGCGGCGCGGCGCACGCCCAACTCCTGCTGGATGCGGTGCAGGAACTCCTCTGCGTGCGAGGTGAGGATAACCTGCTTGCCGTGGAGCAAACCGTCCTCGAAGAAGGTACGCCAGATGCCATCGCGATGGTCGTCGTCTATCGCATTGACGACGTCATCGAAGATGACCACGGGGCAGCCCTGCGCGAGGTTCTTGGCAAGCAGAATCGCCAGACCCAAGCATTTGATGTGCCCTTCGCTGAAGACGATCAACGCGTCGTAGCGCACGCCCGGCTCGCCGGCGAACTCCACCTCGATCTTGCCGTTCTCGGCCACGGGCAACCACAGCGCGTGCAGCAGATCGCCGGGCGGATCGGCCCGGTTGAATGCGTTGTAGAGATGGCGGGCTTGGTCTCCCAGCCCCTGTAGCAGAACCCCCGGCAGAGCGGTCAGGTATGCCTGAATCTCGGGTAGGAAGCCGTCGTAGGCGGCCTTGACCCGCTGATGGTGCACCACCACCGGCATTTCGTCCGTGGCCGCCTGGATCAGGCCGCGGTTCGCGTCGTCGAATTGGGCCACGGTTTGGCGGGCGGCCGCCAGCTCCTGATCCGCAGTCGTGCGCATGGTCCGCAGCCGTTCGATCTCCAGCTGATGCTGTTGCAGGCGGTCCCGCTCCTGGGCCATCGCGCCGCGCTGGGCATGCACGTCGCGCGCCTGCGCGTCGAAGCCTTCGATGATCTGTGCGATCCGTAAGAGGGCTTGCCAGGCGCGCTGGTCCCCATTCACCCAGCCGCCGAGCCAATTGCCCGCCGACGTGGGAGGCAGCAGTGGCAGGCCCGCGGCCTGCGATTCGGCAGGACAAGCGACCCCAGCCGCCGCCACCACGCGGCGCATTTCGTCCCACAGCGCTCGGACCGCCTCGCTCAACTGCGTCCGATGCCCGGCCTCTTGCTGCTGCAGGACGGCCAGTTGCGCGAGCTGCTCCAGGCCCATTCGCGCCCTGGCGAACGGGTCCTGTGCCACAGCGGCCAGTCCGGTTCCACATGCCGGACACGCGGTCGCCCCGTCCGCCAACGCTTGCACGGCCTCGTAGAGCTTCGCGTACGACACCTCGCCCGCGCGGGCCGCGAGTTGCGCGGAAGACGCTTGCCACAGTCCCTGGACGCGGTAGGCCTCTGCCAGCAACGCTTGCAGGCGGGCCTGGGTCACCTCGTGAATGGCAGGCGGGTTGGCGTCCAGCTGAGCCTGGACATACGGTAGCCGTCCTTGCTGCTGCGGCGTACCCAGCAGCCAGTCCACGCAGGCTTGATAGGTCGCGCCAGGTGACATGCGCTGCGCCAAAGCTTGTTCCAGGCCCTCGACCGCTGCGATCTTCTGCGGGTAGGCGGCGATGGTCTGTTCGGAGTTCGCCAACCGCAGGCGACGCTGCGCCGCCTGCACGCCGGCAAGCATCAGGTCCTGATCGAGCGAGGGGTTGAAGCCGCGCACGAACTCGCTGAACTGGTCCACGCCGAACAGGGTGGCGATGAGCTGGCGCTGATCGCTCGGGGTCCGCGCGGCGATTCGGGCGAAATCGTCGAGGCGGTTCTTCTCGATGAAGCAGAAGCGATACTCAGCTTCGTCGGGCTGGACGGCCTGCGCTTCGCCCGCCGCCGTAGACGACAGGACTGGCGCGACGTGGCGGCGCAGGCGAGCGTTGTTGCAGTACGTCCGCTGGTCGACCCGCTTGGCCTGCGCTTCGCTGATCGAACCGAGCATCGCCACTTCCAAGGCTTCGCAGAAGCTGCTCTTGCCGGTGCCGTTGGCACCGTAGACCAAGGTGATGTCATGGCTGAGGTCGAACGTCTCCTGCCGCATGAATCCTCGAAACGGCCCGACTTCGAGCTGGTGCAGTCGCCCGAGCGCCGGCCCGTTTTCGGGGCCGCGCGCGTCCCCGTCGTAGGCGACAGGCATCTGCGCCAGATGCGCGATGGCCAGCGGCGCCAAGCGCGTGGAGCGCCCCCGGCGTGCAGCACCGACCTCGGCCAGTGGCTGCAGGTGATCGAGCACCAGGTGCGCCAGCCGGCGCACGTCGTCGTGCACGTGCCGCTGCGCCAAGTGCGCCAGGAACCGGTGGTACTCCGAACGTATGCTTGCCACAGCGCCCCCTCACTTGGTCAACCACTGACCGTAAGCCTCCACATCGATCATGGGGACCGTTCCACTGAACTGAAGCTGCGCGATCAGCTTGAAAAGAAACGCGGTCGCCGGCTTGTTTTCGTTGGTGTAGCTGTACGCGCCGCTGGCTTGGTCATAGAAAAAGTGCCCGTGGGCGGCAACGCATCCGATGTCCAGACGCCCCTCGGTGAGGTTTGCGTTCAGCGCCTTGTCCATGGATGGACCCAATGCAGGACTCCATTCGCTCTCGAAGGTGAGCAAGCCACCCAGAATCGGAATCAACGGCTTCGCTGGGTAGGTCCCGCCAGCGTGCGGGATCGGCAGGCTCGTGCGGTGCAGCCTGCGCACACTGGCGACCTTCTCCTGGGCATAGGCCACAAGCCCCGCGTCAGCCGTCTGCTTGGCCTCGAACACGGCGTACACGCTTTCGGCTGGAATGATCGTCTCGTTCTCGTAGGTGAAGATAAAAGGCGAATATTGCCGATCAAACACCACCACATCGATCTGCTGGCTGAAGTTCCCCAGGCTGTCCACCACATGCGTCTTCGCCGCCTGGTACCGTTTGGGCAGATAGGTATCCAGCATGTCGATCCAGACGTTCTCGCTCGCATCCCCCTTCGTACCCGGGTGACCGAAGGTCTTGCGTACTACGGACAAGCGCTGCTGGATGTCTTCATGCAGGGACGACAGGAGCTGGGAAAGCGACCACTGGGACATGCTGTACCTCGATGGGACGTGTATGGAAGCCGATGGAATCAGGACAGTGGGAACTTGGGGCCAAACAGTGCGCGCCAGGCGCGAAGCGCTTCGATATTGCGACCACGACGCGCGTGGTCGATGGCGATGCTTGCGTCCTGGCTCGCCTGGAACAGCAGCTGCTGCGCGCGCTGCTTGCGCGCGGCATCCATATCGTTGCTGATCGCCGGGCCAAGTCCGGCGGGATCCGGCCACTCGTCATGAACACGATCGGCAAGCGTGGCAAAGAACGACTGGATCTCGCGATCGAACGATCCTCCCCAGCCGCCGTAAAGACACTCAAGGGCCATTACCTCGATCAGGAACGAGGGCTTCACCGGCTTCTGATCGCCGTGCTTGGGATTGTTGTTCCAGTACTTCACCATGCGCACGAGACCTTTCCACTCATTGCCATAGGCTTGGTGCGCTGCGGTCGCCTTGTCCTTATGGATCTCCGGGTCCGTCTTGATCCACTTTCCGGACGCCGTATCGGGGATCTCATACTGGTCGCCGGTGTCGAATGCGGGCACCGCATCCACGCTGACCACCCGGTAGTCCGTGTTGTCCTCCGCGTCGATGTGAACACCGAAATCCACGTTGATCGAGCGCGCCTGTTTGCGCACGGCCGCCGAACCGTATTTCTCCACCAATGCAGAGTGGAAATCATCCAGCACTACCGATGCGGCCTTGCCGTGGTAATGCTTCTCCGAGTCCTTCAGCACGAAGAAGATGTCGATATCCTTGAGCGGCTTCGTCTTCGTGTATCGAGCATAGGACCCGGTCAGGAAGCTGCGCGCAATGCCGAACTTGGTCTGCAGGTAGTCCCGCACTTCGTTCTGGCGTTGCGAGGCATTCTTCTGTTCGCGTTCGTTGAGTTCCAGACGCGACTTGAACTTGCGAAAAGCTTCATCGATCGACAGCATCAGCGTTGCCTCCAATATCCGGCCTGACCCGCCAGGCCGCTGTGTTCGACAGTCGAGCCTAGGCTCTGCTTGACCATTCCATCCGTCGAGCGATAACTTCCTTTGCTCCACCCCTCCACATCAGGCCGCCCTGGCTTTGTATCGAGCATTAACTTGTACTTGGCCTGCGATGGCAGCAGCCCAGCTTTCTTGATCGCGTACTTCAACTGCTCGGTATCTGTCCAGAAGCTGCCGTCGCCATCGGACCACCCATACACGATGTCGATATCCCATCGGGTCACGAGTTTGTCGGTTGCCGGGTTGTAGATCTCCAGAATCACCTTGCGCAGATCACCGGTCCCGAGCCACGTCTTGATGGCTCGGGTATTGCTCTCCCAGCGATCCGCGAAGTGCTCGGGGTCCAGCCCACTGAGCAGGATGATGTCTTTCAAGCTCTTGAGGATGTTGTCGGTCACATAGGTAACCGAGTGCGTGTACGAGTAGGTGGCGACGGTGCTCATGACTTGAGGAAACCTCCGAGGTCGAGCGACAGCGCTTGTCCAGCATCGGCCTGCGCCTGCGTGGCAATTCCTTGGCTCAAGTCCCGTGCAATGATGCGAGAACTGTGCTTTTTGAGCGCGGTTTGCACCCAGCCGAGCTGCTCCTTCGGACACGGCAGCGAGACTCCCCAGTCTCCCTTCAACGGCTCGAACCCCAAGACTTCTTCGTTGGCATCATCACCATCGATCGCGTCTTCGTCGAAGAGGCAGTAGATCCTGGTCCGTGGTCCATCGCATGTCGCAACGATGGGCGCGCTCTTGGGTGCCTGGTCGGCGATCAAGCTGGCGGCCACGCCCGCCACGGCCCTGAGTTCAGAGCGAGCCGTGCCGTCCTTGCCCTGAGTGAGCAGTTCGACAATGGCATCCCACGTCTGCAACGCATCGCGGTGCGGCGAGCTGCGAAACGTCCGGCTGACAACGGTGGTCATTTTTGCTTCCCTCCTTGAAGGCGCATTTGCGTTGCCTGTCGTATCGCACTGCGCAGGTGCTCTACGGAAAGCTTGTTCGGATCGATAGCCACTTGCGGGTCGGCCGCGAGGGCGTTGGCTACGACCTTGCGAATGGCCCGACCATCCAATCCGACGCACTCGCCAGCGCACGCGTCGAACTGGTGAGCCGAGGAAAGCTTGCCAATCCCCGGAAATGTCTTTGCCAGGCCATTCAGGCAGTCCACCAGGATCTGCTTGCAGGCATCCTTGCCGGGCAGTGGCACCTCCATCACCATGTCGCAACGAGATAGGAAGGCACTGTCGACGGCCTGTGGGAAGTTGCTGGTGGCCACGAACAGCAGATGCGGGTTGCGTTCGGCCAACATGTCCAACTGCACCAACACCGCGTCGGTGGCCCGGTGCACATCAACCGGGTTGGCTTCCAGGCTGAGCTTGGCTCGATCAGCCGCAAGCGTTTCGACCTCGTCCAGAAGGACGATCGTCGGGCCCGCCGCTGCGGATTCTGCGATCGATTGCGAGAACAGGTCTGCCACGGCGCGTTGAGTCTTTCCCATTGCAGAGCTCGTCAGCGTGTGAGGCTCTACTTCCAGCAATCGAAACTTCGCAGAAGAAAAAGATTCGGCCACACGATGCGCCAAGCCCCGTGCCAAGGAGGTCTTCCCAGTCCCCGGCGGGCCGACCAACAAGATCACGCCGTGCAGGGGGAGTACCGTGCGCTCCACCTTGGGGCGCACCGTGAAGTTGACGATCGCCTGTGACAGCAACTGCTTCTTGAGAGCTTCGTCCATGACGATGGAATCCCACAGGGCGCCCAGCGACGTGTCCGGCAGCTTCCAGCTTCGATGGATGCCTTTCGGCAAAGTGGCGTCTGATGAAGGATTCTTGGTCATCCGTGGCTCTCGGCGGGTCAGAGAATGGTGCGATAGGTCGCCAGCACCTTGGTCGTTTGCACAAGGCCCTGGCGCAGCAGGATTTCGAGATAGCGGTCCACCTCGATCGGCGGATGCTTGAGTTGGGCACGCTGGCGCTGCGCAGCCGACACCACGGCGGCCGCGTCCAGATCCAGTAGGTTGTCCACAAACTCATCGGGGTGCTGCGATTCGATGCCGTACGGAGCCAGCAGATCGTTCGGGAAATCCCGTTCGTTGAACGTCACAATCACGCTCGCACCGCAGCGAATCGCCGCAGCCAGGACGTGCCGGTCGTCCGGATCGGGCAATGTCAGGCCTGCCACGAGCGCTTCGTAGCCCTCCACCAAGCCGTCCGGAATTGCCCGGTCCATGAGATCCGACGTCCTGTCGACCTGAACCCGGGTGAGATCGGGGCGGTTGATCAACAGGTTGCGTTTCCACTCCTCATGAATGGCTTGGCTCCACCGCGCCCGGAAGCGGCCAGACAGGCCGAGCCACATCAGGAAATCCCGCAGTGGCGCGGGATATAGAACGCACGCGTCGTAGACGGCGGTGAATGGGGAATGCCTCATTCGTATCCCATTCCCAACTCTTGCGACTGCTGAGCGAGTTCGGCCATCGCCTGCTCACTGGCGCGCTCGCGCGCTTCCTTGTACTGCATCAGATCGGCGAACCTCACCCTGCGGTGCTTGCCGGTGCGATGAAATGCCAACACCCCATCTTCGAGCAGCTTGACGAAATGGGGACGGGACACGTTGAGCAAGTCCGCCGCCTCTTGGGTCGTCAGCTCTGCATGGACGGGCACCACCTTTACTGCATTGCCATCGGCCAACTCGGCCAGGATGTCGACCAGCAGGCGTAAAGCCGAGGTAGGCAGTTCCACCTGATGAGCCTGTTTGTGGTCATCAAAGATCTGGATGTGCTGCGTCTCGAACTGGGTTGCGAGGTAAGCCGCCAAGGCACGTTGACCCTGGACGGCTGCCTTCACCTCTCCCGCGGCGGGAAGGGTCATCTTGGATTGGGCAGTGGCGGTGGTCATGGGTAGCTCCTAAGCGAAAACGGTTGCAGAGCCGATCATATTCGAAATACTCGAAAAACGCAATAATCGAAGCGCGACCCGTGCTTTTGTAGGTTCGCTCGCAGCATGCCCAATCCGGTCGTCCGCCAGTTCCTATTGTTTGCGGCCTGAAACAGCCCTGATCTCCACGATCAACCCATTGCTGATCACACAGGAATGGCGCGATGGTGGCTTCGATCTGGCTGCGCGCCGCGCATCGCGGCGTGCCCACTTTTTTCGTGACGGCCCTCGTGCTGGGCCAGTCCCCGATGGCATTGGCCGAGTCCCCGGCGCAGCGCCAGGAGTTGGTCGCCGCGCTGCGCCAGCTCGACGCGCTGGAACGCACCGTCGCGGACAGCGCCGCGCATGCCCCCATCCAGCCGGGCGAGCGCTACCACTTCGATTACCCACGGCTGCTGGCTGACCTGGCGCGCGTGCGCGCCGGCATCCAGTTCCACCTGACGCCATCACGCGCTCAGCCGCGCGACCCCTCCGAACTGGCCGGCGACTACCGCACCGAGCGGGCCGCTTCGCCATCGCCGAAGACGACTGCGGAGGGCGAGCAATGAACGGCGCCCAGGTCTCGGCATTTCAAGCCAACAGCGGTATCGCGCCTTCCGCGATGGCGACCGTCCTGGTCGGCGTCGTGTTCGCGGTCCTGCTCGTGTGGGGCGTCTGGGCCATCCGAACGGCCTATGTGGGGTGGTCCGAGAGCCGCCTCAACCAGCGCCAGTTCCTCGGCGTCTGCATCCGCTTCGTCGCGATGTACCTCGTCCTGAGTTTCTTCCTCCTGTCCTGACATGAAAGGCCCGACCATGCACAACCGCAACCTCACTTCCCGTTTTGCCCAGCGCGCCGCCGTGGCCCTGGGCGCCGCCGCGCTGCCCGCACTGTCGTTCGCGCAAGGTCTGCCGCAGTTGGAGAACCCGACGCGCGGCACCGGCAACGGCATCATGGAGACCATCCGCAACTACGGCTACGACATCATCATGCTCGTGGCCCTGCTGGTGGTGGCGTCGATGTTCATCGGCGTCTGCTACCACGCCTACGGCACCTACGCGGAGATCCACACCGGCCGCAAGACGTGGGGCCAATTCGGCCTCACGGTCGCCATCGGCGCCGTGCTGCTCGTGATCGGCATCTGGCTGCTCACCGAAGCCACCGGCATCCTGTAAGCGAGGCCGGTATGTCCGAGCAGCAGCACGTCCGTGCGGACGGGACGGTCACGTTCCTTCCGCACCGGCTCAACCGCCATCCCGTGGTCGTGCGCGGCCTCACCGCCGACGAGCTGTGGATCTGCTGCGGCCTGTCCGGCGCGGCCGGCCTGCTGGTCGGCGCGCCGCTTTCGTGGGTGTTCCGCACGATCGCCATCGCACCGACGTTCGTTGTCCTGGGCGTGGCCTTGGGCGTGTTCATCGGCGGCGGCATCCTGCGCCGCCTCAAGCGTGGGCGCCCCGACACCTGGCTGTATCGACAGTTGCAGTGGCGCATCGCAACGCGCCATCCGCTGATGGCCGGCTGGGTGGGCGGCCACGTGCTGATCTCGCGCTCGGGCTTCTGGTCCACCCGCAGGAGCATGCGATGAGCCGCTTCAAGAACGAGATCGCCCACCTGCAGGCGCACATCAAGACCTTGCGCCTGGGCGCGGGCGCGCTGGTCATTGTCGCCCTGGTCATGGGCGGCGGCTGGTGGAGCGCGCCGCGCGACCTGACCATCCACGTCCCGCCCGACCTGCGCTCTGGCAGTACCCGCAAGTGGTGGGAAGTGCCGCCCGAATCGGTCTATGCGTTCACGTTCTACGTGTTCCAGACGCTGAACCGCTGGCCGACCAATGGCGAAGAAGACTACTCGCGCAACCTCCATACGCTCTCGCCGTACCTCACCCCGTCCTGCCAGGCCTTCCTGCGGGCGGACTATGACTACCGCCGCTCCACGGGCGAGCTGCGTCAGCGCGTGCGCGGCATCTACGAGATTCCCGGCCGCGGCTATGGCGACGACCCCACGGCGCGCGTGCGCACCGTATCCGATCGCGACTGGGTGGTGACGCTGGACATCACGGCGGACGAGTACTACGGCGCCGAGCAGGTCAAACGCGCCCTGGTGCGCTATCCGATCAAGGTCACGCGGGTGGACGTCGATCCCGCCCGCAACCCGTTCGGCCTGGCGCTGGACTGCTACGAAGGCGCGCCCCAGCGCATCAGTGCACCGGAGCCGGCGCGCCCGGCGCCGAGTGACCTGAATCCGCAAGCGCCTCAAGGAGGAAACACCCCATGAAGCATCCTGTACTCGCGCTGCTGGGGCTACTGGCCGTGGCCGCGGCACCCGTCGCCCAGGCGGTGGAGATCCTGCGTTGGGAACGCATGCCACTGGCAGTGCCGCTGAAGGTCGGTCAGGAACGCATCGTATTCATCGACCGGAACGTGCGCGTGGGCGTGCCCGCAGGCGTGGGCAAACGCCTGCGCGTGCAGAGTGCGGGCGGCGCGGTGTACCTGCGTGCCAGCGAGCCGATCGAGCCCACGCGGTTGCAACTGCAGGACGCCGACACGGGCGCGCTGATCCTGCTGGACATCGCAGCCGAACCGCCCAAGGACGGGGAAGCCGAGCTGGAGCCGGTGCGCATCGTCGAGGGTGACAGCGCACCGGGACGCTATGGCGAGCAGGCCGACAGTGCCGAGGCCCCGGCACGCGCCCAGGGCCAGGCAGGTGCGCGGACCGCGCGGCGCGAAACTCCGGTCCCTGTCGTGCTGACGCGCTTCGCCGCGCAGAACCTCTACGCACCGCTGCGCACCGTCGAGCCGCTTCCGGGCGTCATGCGGGTCAACCTTCCCCGCGACCTCGACCTGGACACACTGATGCCAACGCTGCCGGTGCGCGCGGCCGTGCTCGCGTCGTGGCGCCTGGAAGACCAATGGGTGACTGCCGTGCGCCTCACCAACACCGGCGCCGACTGGGTCGCGCTCGACCCGCGCGTGCTGCAAGGCGATTTCCTCACCGCCACCTTCCAGCACGAGGCGCTGGGCCCGCGCGGCACGCCCGAGGACACGACCGTCCTCTACCTGGTCACGGGCGGCCGCGGCCTCGCGCAGTCGCTGCTGCCGGCGATTCACCGCTTCGACCCTGCCGTGCATCTGCCGCAGCCGGACGGCGACGAGAACGCCAAGGAGGCCCGCCATGCGCAGTAACGGCCTGCTCAAGTGGCTGATGATCCCTGTCGCCATCCTGGTGCTGTTCGTCGGTATCCGGCTGTTCTCGGGTGGAGGCAGCACGGCGCCACCCGCGGCGGACAACGGCGCCCAGCTCACGCCCGAGGAAATGAAGGCGCTGGGCATCGAAGGCGACACCCCGCGCGACACCGTGGCGACGCTCGTTGCCCAAGTGAAGCAGTTGCGCACCGAGCTTCAGACCGCGCTCTCGGACAACAAGTCGCAGCGTGAAGAGAACCAGCGACTGCGCCAGCGCGAGAACTCCATCGACCAGCGCATCAACTCGGCGCTCGAATCCGAGCGGTCCAACCTGCGCCGCGACCAGGAGCAGGCGGCCAGCGCGCGCCAGCAGACCGAAGGGCTGCTCGCCGACCTGCAGCGGCGCCTGGACAGCATCGGCGGGCGCGGCGGCGGCCATGCGGACCTGCCCGTGGGCCTGGGGCTGCAGGGCGGCGACGAGGCCGGCATGGAGGGCGGCGTGCGGTGGGTCGAGCCGGACGACGCAAAGCCCGCCGAGGGGCGCAACGGCGGTCGTGGCGCGAGCGGCGGAATGAGCTTCCCCACGAGCTTCGGCCCGGCGCAGAGCACGCTCGAAACCACCGCGGAAACCGTGGCCAACGCGGGCGCCCGCGCCTCTGGGGTCAAGAGTGCCAAGCCGGTCTATACCGTGCCGACCAACTCCACGCTCATGGGTTCGGTCGCCATGACCGCGCTGATCGGCCGCGTGCCGATCGACGGCACGGTCAACGATCCCTATCCGTTCAAAGTCCTGGTCGGGCCGGACAACCTGACCGCCAATGGCATCGACATTCCCGACGTGGCCGGCGCCGTGTTCAGCGGCACCGCATCGGGCGACTGGACGCTTTCGTGCGTGCGCGGCCAGGTGCGCAGCATCACGTTCGTCTTCAACGACGGCACGATCCGCACGATCCCCGAAGACCGCGAGGGCAACCAGCAGAACAACCAGCAACGCGACGGCTTGGGCTGGATCAGCGACCCGCACGGCATCCCCTGCGTCAGCGGCGAGCGGCGCAGCAACGCCCAGCAGTACCTCGGCTCGCAGGCCCTGATCACCGCGGCCGGTGCCGGCGTGGCCTCGCTCATCGAGAGCGACAGCGGCCGCATGTCCTATGTCGGCTCGGACGGCTCCATCGGCACCGTGGGCATCACCGGCCAGGAAGCGGTCGGCCAGATTCTCGCGGGCGGTGTCCGGGACATGTCGGCCTGGGTCAACAAGCTCTACGGCCAGGCGTTCGCCGCCGTCTATGTGCAGCCCGGCGCCAAGGTCGCCGTCCACCTCGAAAAACCGCTCGCCATCGACTTCGATCCCGAAGGCCGCAAGGTCGATCACCGCGCAGGAGAAAGCCATGCTCTCGAACTCGATTAAGGGCCTGGTGCTGGCCCTCGCCGTCGCGGTGCTCGGCGGCTGCGCCACCAGCAAGGAAAAGCTGCTGACCCACGGTGACCGCACGATGATGGACATCTGGCAGCAGGAGGCCGGCGACGGCGGTGGCGCAGCCGGACGGAACGCCGGCCGCCAGCTGCTCGATGCGCGCCAGAGCCTGCGTCGGCCCCTGACCGACGCCGACGTGCAGGCCGCACCTGTCGAGCAGATGCGCTACACGCGCACCGCGCGCAATGAGGTCCACCGCCAGTTCCAGCGCCTGCCCAATCCCGATCTCGTGATGTACGTGTACCCGCATCTGGCCGGCACCGATCCCGTGCCGGTGCCCGGCTACACGACCGTCTTCCCGCTCTACCAGCGCATCCAGTACGCGATGCCGGGCGAGCGCGTGGAGGACTACTGATGCGGTGGAAACTCCCATGGCCGAAGCTGGCCGGCGCCGGCTCCAGTAGCCCGGCTAGCGATGAGCAGCCGGACAGCTGGCAGCGCCACGTCGAGGCCTTGCGCCAGGCCGGCATCCCCGAACCCGGTTCGGCAGTCCACGGCCGCAAGCCAGCGACCGTGGCCGACGAGCAGGCGCTGTACGACGTTGCGCCGTCCTTCGTGGAACTGCTGCCCTGGGTGGAGTTCTTGCCCGGGTCGAAATCGATGCTCCTGGAGGATGGCCAATCGGTGGCGGCGTTCTACGAACTGGTGCCGCTGGGCACCGAAGGCCGGGAACCCGGCTGGCTCGCGCATGCCCGCGACGCCCTGGAAAACGCGCTTCAGGACAGTTTCGATGAACTGGACGAGAACCCGTGGGTGCTCCAGCTCTATGCCCAGGACGAACCGAGCTTCGACCAGTACATGCAGACCTTGCGCGATTACGTGCAGCCACGTGCGCGCGGCTCGGCGTTCACCGAGTTCTACTTGCGCTTCTTCGGCCACCACCTGCGCGCTGTGGCCAAGCCCGGCGGCCTGTTCGAGGACACGGTGGTTACGCGGCTGCGCTGGCGCGGGCAGACGCGGCGTGTGCGCATGGTGGTGTACCGCCGCGCGAGCGGACAGGGACAGGCAAACCGCCGCGGCCAGACACCCGAGCAGATGCTGGGCATCGTCTGCGACCGCCTATGCGGCGGCCTGGCGAACGCCGGCATCCAGGCCCGGCGCATGGTTGCAGCGGACGTTCACGACTGGCTGCTGCGATGGTTCAACCCGCGCCCCACGCTGCTCGGCCCTGGGGTGGAGGACCGGGAGCGCTTCTACGCGTTGGCGCGCTATCCGGACAGTACCGAGGAAAGCGAGGCCGGCGAGATCGAGTTGGCGAGCGGGCGGGATTTCAGCCAGCGGCTGTTCTTTGGGCAGCCGCGCTCGGACGTGGCGCAAGGGGCCTGGTACTTCGACGGCATGCCGCACCGCGTGCTGATCACCGACCGGCTGCGCATGCCGCCCGGCACCGGGCACCTGACCGGCGAGACCCGCAAGGGAGACGCGATCAACACGCTATTCGATCAGATGCCCGAGGACACCTTGATGTGTCTCACCATGGTGGCCACGCCGCAGGACGTCCTCGAATCGGACCTCAACCATCTGGCGAAGAAAGCTGTGGGCGAGACGCTGGCGTCGGAGCAGACGCTCAAGGACGTGCATGAAGCCCGCTCCCTGATCGGCAGCGCGCACAAGCTCTACCGGGGCACTCTGGCGTTCTACCTACGCGGGCGCGACGAGGCGGAACTGGATCGGCGCGGCCTGGACCTCGCGAACGTGATGCTCAACGCCGGCCTGCAGCCGGTGCGCGAGGACGACGAGGTGGCGCCGCTCAACAGCTACCTGCGCTGGCTGCCGTGCTGCTACAACCCCGGCAAGGACCGGCGCCGGTGGTACACGCAACTGATGTTCGCCCAGCACGCGGCGAACCTGTCGCCGGTGTGGGGCCGCGCCCAGGGCACGGGGCACCCCGGCATCACGATGTTCAATCGCGGAGGCGGCCCGATTACGTTTGACCCCTTGAACAGGTTGGATCGGCAGATGAATGCCCATCTGTTCCTGTTCGGTCCCACGGGCTCGGGCAAGAGCGCCACGCTCAACAACCTGCTGAACCAGGTCACCGCGATCTATCGGCCGCGCCTCTTCATCGTGGAAGCCGGCAACAGCTTCGGCTTGTTCAGCGACTTCGCCAGGCGCCTGGGGCTGACCGTGAACCGGGTCAAGCTGGCACCCGGCTCGGGCATCAGCCTGGCGCCGTTCGCCGACGCACGCCGGCTGATCGAAACGCCCAGCGACGTGCAGACGCTCGATGCCGATGCACTGGACGAAGACCTGCCACCGGATGCCTCGGCCATGGAGGCGGACGAGCAGCGCGACGTGCTGGGCGAGCTGGAGATCACGGCACGGCTGATGATCACGGGCGGCGAAGACAAGGAAGAAGCGCGGATGACGCGGGCCGACCGCTCGCTGATCCGCCAGTGCATCCTCGACGCGGCCGAACATTGCGTGGCAGAGAAGCGCACTGTGCTCACGCGCGATGTGCGCAATGCGCTGCGCACCCGCGGCCAGGACCCGACGTTGCCCGAGATGCGGCGCGTGCGGCTGCTGGAGATGGCGGACGCGATGGACATGTTCTGCCAAGGCACGGACGGCGAGATGTTCGACCGCGACGGCACGCCGTGGCCCGAGGCCGACATCACGCTGGTCGATCTGGCGACCTACGCCCGCGAGGGCTACAACGCGCAGCTCTCGATCGCGTACATCAGCCTCATCAGCACGGTGAACAACATCGCGGAGCGTGACCAGTATCTCGGCCGCCCGATCATCAACGTGACCGACGAAGGCCACGTGATCACCAAGAACCCGCTGCTCGCGCCGTATACCGTGAAAATTACAAAAATGTGGCGCAAGCTGGGGGCCTGGTACTGGCTAGCTACACAAAATATTGACGACCTACCGCGCGCCGCGGAGCCGATGCTCAACATGATCGAGTGGTGGATCTGCCTGTCGATGCCCCCCGATGAAGTGGAGAAGATCGCGCGGTTCCGCGAACTGAGCCAAGCGCAGAAAGCGCTGATGCTCTCGGCACGCAAGGAAGCGGGCAAGTTCACCGAGGGCGTCATCCTCTCCAAGAGCATGGAGGTGCTCTTCCGCGCCGTGCCGCCGAGCCTGTATCTCGCGCTCGCGCAGACCGAACCCGAAGAGAAGGCCGAGCGCTACCAGCTCATGCAGCAGCACGGCGTCAGCGAGTTGGATGCCGCCTTCAAGGTGGCCGAGAAGATCGACCGGGCACGCGGCATCGAGTCGCCGGCCCTGGACCTGCCCTGAATCTGCCGTACACCGGAGAACGCCATGGAACAGAAACGCCCATCCATTCCGATGCAGGTCCAGGCGTTCCGTCGTCGGCGCTGGCAGTTCCGCTGGCCCTGGGCATTGGCCGCGGTGCTGGTTGCGCTGCTGCTGATCTGGCTCGTGTCACGTTCGCCAGGCGGGTCCACACCTCAGACTTCGGCGCCAGTCAGCGACACGCAGGTGGCTGGGCCTCCGTGGCAGATGGGCAATCCGGAAGGGCGTTTCACGCTGACGCTCTACGCGGACCTCGAATGCCCGTTCTGCCGGTCCTATTTTCCAGTGCTCAAGCGTTGGGTGGCCGGCAATGCGGACGTGACCTTGCAATGGCACCACCTGCCGTTGGCCGCGCATGAGCCAGCCGCGTCCGCCGAAGCGCGCCTGGCGGAATGCGCGGGCGAAGCCGGCAGCCATGCCGCCTTTTGGCAGGCCGTCGAATGGGTCTATGCCCACACGCGGAGCGACGGCCAGGGCTTGCCTGAAGGGCTGCGCTACCCCGACCTCACTCCAGCGATCGAGCAGTGTCTGGCGAGCGAGCGGCCCGATGCACCGATCCGCGCCCAGACGGCGGAAGCCACGAACAGCGGCGTGATCGCCACGCCATCGCTGCGGCTGCACGATCGCGAAACCGGCAAGGCGATCCTGCTGCAGGGCCCGATCGAGGGCGATGCCTTGCTGTCGGCCATGGACATGCTCGCGGCCGGCGATCCCGCCGCCATACCCACATCGGAAATGCCTGCCGACGTCGTCGGCGACATGCCCAGGTAGCCCCGGTCTTCAAGGCTACGGCGCAGTCCGCTGCGCTGACCGCAACCCGTTCGCCTCGCATCCTGGCCGCGAACGATCACCGCCACCGCGGTGATGGATGCACCTTGTTCGTTCCCCAGGAGGGCTTGCCCTCCCCGGGCGCGCGCCCTCCGATCTCACCATTTGGAGGTTCGCCATGTCTTTCGTCGTCAATGACTCCTGCCTGGAGTCGCTTTCCGCCATCGCTGCCCAGCACGAGGACTGGATCATCCAGCAAGCCATTGCGCTGCTGGAGAAGCGGGTTTTCAAAGCGGGTCCGAAACTCCTCGACCCCACGGCCGTGCGCGACTACCTGCGCGTGAAGCTGGTGGCCGAGCCCAACGAAATATTCGTCGCTGTGTTCCTGGACAGCATGCACCAGGTACTGGCCTACGAGCCGCTGTTCAGGGGCACGATCAACGCGACTTCGGTCTATCCGCGTGTCGTTGTGCAGCGTGTTCTGCAGTTGAATGCGGCCGCGGTGGTCTTCGCGCACCAGCACCCCTCGGGCATTTCCGAGCCGTCGAGCGCGGATCGCATGCTGACCCAGCAACTGCAGGCCGCGCTGGCGCTCATCGATGTGCGGGTACTGGACCACATCATCGTCGGCCAGGGTGCCCCGTTCTCCTTTGCGGAGTCCGGCCTGCTGTAAGGGTTGTACTGCTTCGTTGATCAGCGCGGAGGCTTCGGCCTCCGCATTTTTCTGCGCGGCGACACAAGCAGGTATGCGGGGTGGCCGCGATGCGCATTGTTTGTTGGGGCCGCATGGGGTTCGGCGTTTGACTATGGCCCTGATCAACTTCCGGGGTGCAAGACATGCCAGGAGCTTTTACCCGGTTCGCACCAGGCTGGCGAACCCTTGGCCTGGCCATCGTGCTGCCGGCGTCGTTCGCGGCATTCAGCCCGGCCGCGTTCGCCGCCGACGTGGTGGTCGTCACCGACAGCCGCCACCCGGTCAAGACCATGGGCGGCGAGCGGCTGATCGAGCTGGACCGGGCATCCGGGCTCGAAGCAGAGCTTTCCGCAGATCTGCCAGCCGACCCCGAGCGCGCAGCAGCCATCGTCCGGCAACGCCTGAACCAAGGCGGCACCGACCTTCAGCGCCGCATTGGCACCGCCTACCAGGGCATCACCGACGCATGGAGTTTGGGTGTCACGACCATCCCGGCCGTCGTGGTGGACCAACGCTATGTGGTCTATGGCGAGCCTGACGTGGCCCGGGCCGTGTCCTGCATCGAGCAGCACCGGAGGAGGCAACCGTGACCTATCGCCCATTCGACCTGCTGCGCCGCCTGCGCGTCGCCGTGGCCTCGCTGCTGCTGGTCAGCGCCACGGGCAGCTACGCCCTGAACACCGTCACCATCGTGTCCTCCGTCATGTCGCCGGACTGCCTGGAGTACCGGGTGGTGGGCATCTGCTACTGGCTGTATTGCACCTATGGCGGCTGCTCGGTGCGCACGTCCACCAAGGTCCGGCACTACGTCCCCGATGCGGTCGTCTCCAGCTACAGCAACACCGGAGAGAACCCCTGGGTCGAAGTGCGAGCGATGAGCATGCCGAACGCCTCGGCCCAGGCAGGCGGCGACGGCACCACCAACGAAGACCACGAAAACAACCTCGCCAAATTCAAGAACGCCGATGTCATCGGCCATCCCGGCGGCGAGGTGTTCAACCAGTTCGCCTCGTCCTCGGGCTATTTTTGCCAAGGCGCGGGAACGGCCTTCATGCCGTATCTGCTCAGCACCTTGGACACGCTGGCCTGGCGCTACAACGTGCCCGAGATGGCCTACCCGGAGGCGCTGATCCCGGGCCGGCGCGAGGTCGGTGCGCGCACCACGATGAACCTCTGGGGCAATGTCTATCCGCGCGGCGGCTTCCTGCACCAGACCGACGACCACAAATCCGGGGCGGTCGTGGCTCAGCGCGCCGGTGACGTCGTCACGCGGCGCGGGCAGTTGCACGTGTACCAGCCGCTGCTCGCCAACGCGCGTGATGGCTACTGGCCGGCCGGCGCGCTGATGGAAGGTGATGCCTCGACCGGCAAGTGGCAGGAACTGACGCCGCGCCTGTCGAACACCTGCGTGGTGTTCCCCCACAGCGGCACGCTGACCCAAGCCCAGCAAGGCGACTACGCGTGGGCGCTGTGGCGTCCGTATGCGTGCTGCGAACGCCGGGGCCAGGTGTTCCTCGGCAGCGTCGATTTCCTCTGAGGTGCCACGATGAAGCGTCCTGAACCGAAGAACCTGTCCACCAAGGCGTGCCGCCTGCTGCGCCCGACGGCACTGGCCGGCACGCTCGCCCTGGTCTGCGGCCTGGCGTGGGCACAGGTCGGATACCAGAACAGCGGCCCCGTCATTGGCGATGACGTCATGTACTCGATCGGCGGCGGCAGCGCGGTGTCCATGGGCCGCGCGGCCGGCATGCGCTCCATCGGGGTCGGTGTGGGGTGGAACAGCAACCTGATCTGCGGCGACATGAGCATCCAGACCACGCTGCGCAATCAGCTCAACGGCATCACGAACGGCTTTCAGCAGATCATGAGCAACGTAATCCAGAGCGCCACCAGCGCGGTAGCGTCCCTGCCGGCGCTGATCATTCAGCGCGCCGATCCGGGCCTGTACAACCTGCTGACCAACGGCGTGCTGCAGGCGCGGCTGGACTTCGACCGCTCCAAGCTGACGTGCCGCGCCATGGCGGAGAAGATGGCCGAGACAGCGGGTGGCCAGCTTGGCTGGAGCCAGATGGCCGAAGGCATGGCCTTGCGTGACGCGGTTGGCAGCAACGATGCCGTGTCGGCCGTCGAGCAGGCCGAGACGCGCCGCGGCAACGACGGCGTGCCCTGGGTGGGTGGCAGCAATGCTGGTGGCGCAGGCCAGTCCGCCATCCGGGTGGTCGGCGACGTCACCCGCGCGGGCTACAACCTGGTCAACGGTCGTGGCGTGACGGACACATCCTCCATCGCGTCCGCCAGTTGTGCGAGCCTGTCCTGCCAGACCTGGACGTCGCCGCAGCAGGCGACCGAATGGGCCACGCGGGTCCTCGGAGAGCAGGTGCAGCGCACCTGCGACTCCTGCACCAAGACCGAGACGGTGCCCGGCGTCGGGCTGACGCCGCTGATCCAGGAAGAGTACGAGGCGAAGCTGGAGGTCCTTCAGGAGCTGGTTTCCGGCACGCGCACTACCACCTTTGAGAACCTGCGCGAGGCTGGCAGCACGTCGCTGCCAATCACGCGTGGCGTGATCGAGGCGCTGCGCGACGAGCCGGACCAGGACCTTCTGGCGCGGCGCCTCGCGTCGGAGGTGGCGCTGTCGTCGGTGCTGGAAAAAGCGCTGCTGCTCCAGCGCACGCTGCTCACGGGCAAGAAGGAGCCCAACGTCGCAGCCAACGAACTCGCGGTCAAGGCCGTGAACCACGAGAGCGACACGCTCGACCGGGAGATCCGCAACCTGAAGACGGAGCTGGAGCTTCGGCGCGAGCTGGCAAACAACTCACCGATGGCCATCATCCAGCGGCACGGTACGCGCGCGGCAGGCTCGCGCGGCATCTACGAGGGTGATCCGGTACCCGACCGCCTCGACCAGTTGCAGAAGGGCAATCCAGGAGCCAGGCCATGAGCGCGGCGCGCATGACTTGGCGCCCCTTGCGCTGGCTGTTCAGCCGGCGCGCGGCGAAGGCGCTGCTGTGGACGGTGCTGATCGTTGCCGCCGCGGTCGCGGCCAACATCGCCGGCATCTACCTGGTCGGCAGCGTTGCCGGCTGGGAGCGGTGGCTCGCCGCCGCTGCGGGTTACTTATTCGTGTGGCGGCTGTGTCTATACGGGGCGACGGTGTACGGGTGGATCTGGATGCGCCGCCGGCTGCTGGTACGTGAGGACGACGCCCAGGCGCGGCACCGCCTGGTGCGCACCGAGATCGCAGGCGTCGTCGCCATCGTGGCGCTGGAAGCCAGCCTGTTGATGCAGGGCTGAGAGGAGATTCGGGCCATGACTCTGTTCACGACCGACTACCTGGAGTATTACCTTACGCTGGTGTCCTGGATCGTCAACAACGGCATCTGGGCCGTGCTGGTATCCAGCGGCGTCTTCGCGCTGCCTTTCGTGGCGATCATCGTGCAGGAGTGGTTGAAGGCCCGTGCAGAAGGCGCCGACGAGGGCAATAAAGGCGTGCTGAGCGCCGCCCGCATCGAGAACCGGGTCTTCGTCGCCATCGTGGTGGTGATGTTCGCGGGCATCCCGTTCATCGACGTGGACCTCAACACCATCCAGTACGACAGCTCGCGCTCGGCGCAATGCCAGGTCAGTGTGCCGCAGCCCTCGAATACCGGCTGGTCGCAATCTTTCAGCACCATCAACAACCAGTCGGCGAAGGTGCCGGTGTGGTGGGCGTTCATGCACGCGCTCTCGCGCGCCGTCACGGGCGCTTCAGTGGCAGCGATCCCGTGCGGCACGGACCTGCGGCAGATGCGCATGGAGATCGACGCGACTCGCATTGACGACCCAGTGTTGGCTCAGGAAGTAGCGGATTTCTCGCGGGATTGCTATGGGGCTGCGCGGGCGAAATTGTTCATGCAGCGGCCTCAACTCGATGAGCAGCAGCTGCACGACGTAACCTGGATCGGCTCACGCTTCTTCACGGACACGAACGGCTACTACGACACATACCGTTCCAGCACCCCGCGCGAGGACTGGCCCTATGACAGCACGCGCGACGCAGGGCTTGCGCAGGTGGCCAGCGGCGGCGGCTATCCGACCTGCAGGCAATGGTGGGCCGATGGCAGCAATGGACTGCGGGCACGCTTGCTGGGTCAGGTGGACCCGAGCCTGCTCAATCGCCTGGCGGGCTGGGCTGGCTTCCTGAGCCGTGCCGAGGTGGACGATTCGGTGATCCGCGCGATCGCGTCACCGCGACAGCAGAAGCTGAACCAAGGCAGCGTCTATACGGACTACGGTGGCCAGATCGAAATGACCGACCCAAACATCATCACCCGGGCGGCGGCCGACGTAGGACTGGCGGTAGGCTCGCTGGGCTACTTCCCCTCCATGGATGCAATGCGCCAGGCTCTTCCGATGGTGCTGGCGCTCTTGAAGATGGCGCTGGTTGTCTGCATTCCGGTGGTGCTCATGGTTAGCACCTACAACCTGAAAACACTCGTGACGGTCAGCGTGGTGCAGTTTGCGCTGTTCTTCGTGGATTTCTGGTTCCAACTCGCGCGCTGGATCGACAGCACCATTCTGGACGCGCTCTACGGATGGGGCTGGGGATGGAACCGGCCGCATACGAATTTCGATCCGGTCATGGGCCTCAACAATGCCTTCGGAGACATGCTGTTGAATTTCGTCATGGCGACGATGTTCATCGTGCTGCCCTTGTTCTGGGTAACCGCCTTGGGATGGGCGGGCTACGCCGTGGGGGGCATGTTGCAAGGGCTTGCTGCTGGTACGGCAGGCGCCAAAGCGGCCGGCGGCAAAGCCGCCGACATGGCCTTTGGCGGCGCTATGAAGTGGGCATCGACACCCAGCAAGAGGAAGTAGTGCCTTGCTTCTTCGCTAGGTCTCATCAGATGGATCATGTGAATCTATCCGATACTCATCGTGGGTATAGAGGCCAAAACCGGCGTGCCCGTGCCGCCACTCTGGTTCGGGCGGCTCCCATTCGACGGTATCGTGCCCCCGGGCCACAAACACCAGCGCGACCAGCAGCAACGCCAGCCAGAAAGCAACGTAGAGCAGCAGCCCCAGGACAGCCAGTTTGCCGGCCCACAGCAGCGCGGCGGCGGCAGCCAACGGCACACCCTTGGACACCAACCAGTTCGACGCCCGACGTTCGCTGCGCGCATAGGCGCGCCACCCGCGGCCAAGGGCGCGGCCGAGGCGTTCCGCAGTGCTGATGCGGGTCGTGGTGCTCATGGTCGTCTCCTGCTACTGAGGGATGCCTATTCCAATTTGGTCCATTTCATTCTGCTGCGGGCTTCAAAGTGCTTCATGACGCTTCGTCATCCGGTTCCACCGGGCCGGGGTCAGGCTCCACGTCGACGCGATACGTGGCAACGAAGTGCGGCCAGTCCACATGGTCCACCAGGTCGATGTCATCGACAACGCCTACCTTCGCTCCCGCACGCTCGAACAGGGCGATGCTCTTGGCGGGATAGTTGTTGCGCGACGGATAGAGCACCCCGTCGAACAGCGCCTGGCCGTCATCTGCGAGCATCGCATGCACCTGGGCGGACACCTGCTGCGTGTGCGTGTAGTCGCGGCTGGCCAACTGCTCTAGGTTCAGGCCGAAGTAGCCCGCCATGACGCCCGGCGTCGTGATATCGGCCAGAAGCACGTCGTCCATCACGCCTACTGCGCGCACCATCCGGGCTTGGACTTCTTTCAGCGCGATCGAGCGTTGCGTGTCCGCAAGCCACTGGTGCTTGTGAAACACCGACTCCATCAGCGCCGTGGGCAGGTCGCGCCCCAGGTAGAGCACGCCGTAGGCCCCCGCCGGGTCATCGTAGCGATTCGTGCTGCTGCGGCCATAGTACAGCGGGCTGCCCCGATAGACGACGCGGCTCACATGCTGGAGCAGTTCACCGTCATCGATCAGGAACGAAGGCAGCTCGTGGCTCATGGCGATCTCGCTTCAATGCACCTGGACGCCCAGCACGTTGAACACGGCCTCGGCCACGTCATCGATCGTGCCATGCGTCACCGCATCCACCGGCGAGCGACCGCCCAAGCCTTCGAGCGGCTCGGACAGCGCGCTGTAGATCGTCCAGTGGTCGATGCCCTCGACCTCCTGGAGCACGGTTTGGGTCAACTGCTGCTTCACCGGGTCGAGCTGCCAGTCGGGCAGCTTCTGGCCGCGCGGCCCCACGTTCAGCGCCAGTAGCCGACGGGCGAGGATGTCCTTGTAGATTTGCTGGCGCGACTTGTCCGCCAGCTTGGCGAACTCGGCAGGCGGCAGGTTGTCCGGCTGATTGAAGGCTTCCAGCAGCACGGCGCGGCCTCTCTGGACGTCGGTTTCAGTCGGTGCCCAGCGCGTGTCGGAGCGCAACGCGGCCGCCTTGCGCTGCAAGGCCTGCGCCACCGTTTCACCTTCCAGGTTAGCGGGCAGCGTCACAGCCTCCACGCGCTCGTGGATGAACGCCTGCAACTCGGCCGCGAAAGCCGGGGCATCCCGGATTTCGACGGTATCGGCGAAGCGTCGCACATCCTCCACCGTGACGCGCGGCAGCCGGTCGGCAATGAATTCGATCGCAGTGGGCATGGTCAACTCCCAGGTAGGTTTGAGACAAGACTCACTCTAGTCGCCTTTGTCGCCTTTGTCAACTTGATCGCCTGAGTGGGAGCCCACCTGGCGGTGTAGCGTCCCGGCAGCATAGGCCGGGGCCAGCGCCAATTCGCCGTCCAATCCATTCGTGCGGGTTCCGCATTGACGCTGGAGCCGCAACTCAGGCCCAGCTATACCGAAACGGTGAAAGGCCAAAGGGTCGAAACGGCAAGGGAATGGGATGCAAGGGGAAAGGCCCTATCCCGAAAAGGCAAAAAGGCCTCCCGCCCGGCCCGCTATCAGGACATCGACATGCTCTCCCTGTTCCAGCGGAAACGGCCTCCGGTCGCTGCCGCGACGTCTCCAGCCCCCGCCATCGACCTCCCGAAAGGGTTGATGCGGCCGGAGTCGGCCGCATCGCTGCTGGCCACCCCGCGCCGGCAGAAGCTGCTGGAACACATCTGGCAGCGCACCTCGCTCTCGCGCCGGCAGTTCGCCACCCTGTACCGCGCGCCACTGGAGCGATACGCCGAGCTGGTCCAGGTCTTCCCGGCCTCCGAAGCGCACCACCACGCCTACCCGGGCGGTATGCTCGATCACGGCCTCGAAATCGTCGCCTACAGCCTGAAGCTGCGGCAGTCCCATTTGCTGCCCATCGGGGCCAGCCCCGAAGACCAAGCGGCGCAGGCCGAAGCCTGGACTGCGGCCGTCGCCTATGCCGCACTGCTTCATGACATCGGCAAGGTTGCCGTCGATCTGCACGTCGAGCTGGCCGACGGGAGCACCTGGCACCCATGGCACGGCCCGCTGCGCCAACCGTACCGCTTCCGCTACCGCGACGACCGCGAGTACCGGCTCCATAGCGCCGCGACAGGCTTGCTCTACCGGCAACTGCTCGACCGCGATCTGCTGGACTGGCTCAGTGGCTATCCTTCCCTGTGGGCGCCGCTACTCTACGTTCTGGCCGGGCAGTACGAGCACGCCGGGGTACTGGGCGAGCTGGTCGTGCAGGCTGACCGCGCCTCCGTCGCTCAGGAATTGGGCGGCGATCCCGCGCGTGCCATGGCCGCGCCCAAGCACTCGCTCCAACGCAAGCTGGTCAACGGGCTGCGCTACCTGCTCAAGGAAGAGCTGAAACTGAACCAGCCCGAAGCCTCCGATGGCTGGCTCACCGAGGACGCGCTGTGGCTGGTGAGCAAGACAGTCTCGGACAAGCTGCGCGCGCACCTGCTGTCCCAGGGGGTCGATGGCATCCCCGCGAACAACACGGCCGTGTTCAACGTGCTACAGGATCATGCCATGTTGCAGCCCACCGCCTCCGGCAAGGCCATCTGGCGCGCAACTATTACCAGTGAGAGTGGCTGGTCCCATGCCTTCACGCTCCTGCGCCTGGCCCCGGCGCTGATCTGGGAGCCCTCGGAGCGACCCAGCCCATTTGCGGGAACCGTGACCGTGGACAACGCCGGCGAGGCCGAGGACGGGCCGCGCCCGTCCGCGCACGACGCTGCACTGCGACCCGGAACAGCGGCGGCAACAGAGAAGGAGCCTGCAGCAAGCAGCCATCCAGATCAGTCGGGCGGGAGTCGCGCCATACCTCCCAGCCCGCAGCGCAATCCGGCCGACCCGCTGGAAAGCATGCTGGCGATGTTCGAGGCAACGCCTGAGCCGGAGCAGTCCGTCGAAGCCCCGCCAGAGGGTGCCGACGATGCAGCGGCGCCGCTCGACCATCCCGCATCGGCCCCTGGTCCTTCGGCGCCGACCGCCGCGCCTGCCGCGCACGATTCCGCCTCATTTACCGGGCGGCCATCGGGCGAGCATTTCATGGCCTGGCTGAAACAGGCCGTCCAGACCCGCAAGCTCATCATCAATGACGCCAAGGCCCTGGTACATACCGTGTCCGACACGGTTTACCTGATCAGCCCTGGTGTTTTCCAGCGCTACGCACAAGAGCATCCAACCATTGGGCCGCTTGCGAAGGACGCGGCCCTGCAGGACTGGCAGTGGGTGCAGAAGCGCTTTGAAAAACTCGGACTCCACAGGAAACAGCCATCGGGTCTGAACATCAGGACGTGCGAGGTCATGGGACCGCGCAAAACGCGCCAGGTGCATGGCTATTTGCTCGAAGACCCATCGCACATATTCGATGCCGTTCCACCGAACAATCCTTATCTGTCGCTCAAATAGCCGACTAAGAGGGGAAGTGCCACACGTTCTGTTTGAACGGGTGGCAGGCTTCAGTCGATCCGAAGAGGCTCGAACGACTTGACGAGTTGGTCCACCGCCTTGACCTGCCGCAGCAGCGGTTCGAGCGTGTCCAGTGGCAGAGCGCTGGGTCCGTCACAACGTGCATGCGCCGGGTCGGCGTGTGCTTCGAGGAACAAACCGCCAATGCCGACCGCCATGCCGGCCCGCGCGAGTTCGGGCAACTGTTGGCGACGCCCACCCGAAGCCAACGCATCCGCTTCTCGCCGCTGCAGGCTATGGGTTACGTCGAACACCAGTGGCAGGCCACTGCTGGCAACGCTCATTTCGCGGAAGCCCAACATGTCCACGACGAGATTGTCGTAGCCGAACTGCGTGCCACGCTCGCACAGCAGGACGCGCGGGTTGCCAGCCTCGTGCAGTTTGTGGACGACATGTCTGACCTGGCCCGGGCTGAGGAACTGCGGCTTCTTGACATTCACTACCCGACCGGTGCGGGCAATGGCGACCACCAGATCGGTCTGCCGGGCCAGGAAAGCCGGAACTTGCAGTACGTCGGCAACGGCAGCGACCTGCACGGCCTGCTCAACCTCATGCACGTCGGTCAAGACTGGGCATCCGAACCGCGACTTGACCGCATCGAGGACCCGCAGCCCTTCGTCCAGGCCGACGCCTCGGAAAGAATGGATCGACGAGCGATTGGCCTTGTCGAACGACGCCTTGAAAACGAAGGGTATTCCCAGCTTGCGCGTCACCTCCGCGAAGTGCTCAGCCGCAGCCAGGGTCGTATCGAGATCCTCGATGACGTTGATGCCGCCGAATAGCACGAACGGCAGGTCGTTAGCGACTGTGATCCCCTCGGAAATGGCGACGTGCAGGGAGGTGGCTGATGATATCGATCGCATAAAACTTCCTCTCGTGATGTCAACGACCGCAGGTGAAAGCTCCGAGCGTCGTCGGCGAAGAATGCCCCACGGTCTTGGACTTTGCATACAGACGCGTCCGCAACAGCGCTTACAGAGTCCGGGGTCCGCACCGGCGACTCCGCCTGTGACCACGGTCTTCCTCCAGCGGTTCACTGAAGACCGAGTGCCTTCATCAGCCTCGGCTTCTGGCTCACGAAGGTGCCATAGAACACGTCGTCGCCGACGATCGTGATCGGGGCCACGCGCACGCCGGTTCGTGACTTAGCCTCCGCGGAAATCTTCGGGTCGGTCAGGTCGCGCTCTTCAAACGCGATGCCCTGCTGGGACAGCCACGCCTTCAGCGCCCGGCAGTCAGGGCACGTCGGAGTGCTGTAGATGAGGATGTGTGGGGTGTTGGCCTGAGGCATAGTCACACCTTCACTTGCCCCGAGCGGCAAGCCAGCTCTTCATCATGGCGATCTCGCCTTCCTGGGCGGTTATGACTTCCTGGGCCAGCTTGCGGACCTCTGAATCTTTGCCGTACTGAAGCTCCACCTTGGCCATGTCGATCGCGCCCTGGTGGTGTGGGATCATGCCGCGCATGAAATCCACATCTGCGTCGCCGCTGAAGTCGATCATCATGTCCGCATGCATGCGGTCGTTGCCGGCACGATAGGCGGCCGTCGAGGCATCGCCCGAGCTGCCGGTCGTCGCCTGCTGGCCGTTGTCGCCCAGCCACTTGTTCATCATGGCGATCTCGCCTTCCTGCGCGGTGATGACGTCCTGGGCGAGCTTGCGAACCTCCGGGTCCTTGCCGTACTGCAGCGCCACCTTGGCCATGTCGATCGCACCCTGGTGGTGCGGGATCATGCCGCGCATGAAATCGACGTCGGGGTTGCCAGAAAACTGCGCCCCCATCCCGGCGTGCATCTGGTCGTTCACGGCGCGATACGCGGTCGTGGAGGGGCTGTCATTGGCCGAAGCGCTGGAGGGCATCGCGTGCCCCTGGTGACCTGCGCTGGCGCTGGCATGCGTCGCTTCACCCGACGGGTCCACCTTCTTCTGGACGGCCACCAGGCCGGCGGCGACCACGACGGCGCCCGCAATGAACAAGAGGCTGAACTTGTTGACCTTCATGAAAAAACTCCTTGAATGAGGTTGATGGGTTCACTGTAGGGCCTCCCATTGTTGGAAGGTCAAGCCCTCATTTCGCCTGTCACTTGGCGCTGCACGGCGGTGTGCCCATGCCCATTTCAGTTGCAAGTAATTCTCAACAAAGGTAGGATGTTAGGATGTAAATAAACTGAAAGGAATAGACCATGTCGCAACAGCAACAGCCAAAAGTTCACGACGCCAGCGACTTCCCTATAGTCCGACTCGAAGGCTCCAGCATCTACGAAGGCTACGGCGCCCCCTGGTGCGCGGAGATGGATGAGTTCCTCGCTCGCGGCAAGCCCTTTATCCTCATCTACGTCGCAGGCGGGCCGGATGAGGCACACGACGATCGCGTCATGCGCGGTGCTTGGCTGAAAAGCCACAAGGAGATGCTGGACGGCATCTTGCTGGCGCTCATACATGTAGAACCCGAACCGACCAAGCGAGCGCAGTTGGAGGAAATGCTGCCGATGCTCGTAAAGGCCTTTGGCACGCCGCAAGCCGCGCGCGCCAGCCGTGACGAGGCAGAGGCTCTGGGCCGGCACGTTCTCGCCGGTGGTCGCATGAACGATTCGGTATGAGCGGCCCGCGCCATGAAAAAATCAGAACATAAATCGCGTGCTACAAGCACGAATTACGTGGGTCGCAAGGTCATCGGCCCGTTCAGTCTCGCGCTGGTGCTGGCCGCGCCAGGGGCAGATGCACAAGGGCTGGGTGACCCGGGAAAGGGCGAGGTGCCTGAGGCTGTAACGCTCCCAGCGGTAACGGTCACCGGGGAAACCTCCTCGGAGACCACCGAAGGTTCAAACTCCTACACCACACCACGCACCTCTGCCGCCACGCGACTGCCACTTGCCATCCGGGACACGCCCCAAGCTGTAACTGTCATAACCCGGCAGCACATGGAGGATCAGCAGCTCAACACAATTCAGGATGCCTTAGCACAGTCAACAGGCGTCGGCTCTCGCACCTTGGGCAGCGAGCAAGTGACTTTCCATGCAAGGGGCTTTTCTATTGATAGCTTCCAATACGACGGAATCCCCACCGGCTTCGTTAATGGCGCAAGCTTTCTAGACACGGCCTTCTATGACCGCATCGAAATCGTGCGCGGCGCCACGGGCTTGCTCACGGGCGCAGGCAACCCGTCTGCATCGATCAACCTGGTGAGAAAGAGGCCGACGCGCGAGTTCCAAGCAAATGCCTCGGTGAGCGCAGGATCATGGGACAACTATCGCAGCATGCTAGATGTCTCCACCCCGATGACCGAGGATGGCCGTGTTCGCGCCAGAATCGTGGGCGTCACTCAAGATCGGCATTCATATCAAGATCGATACCAGCAGAAGAAGAACGCCTTCTTTGGTTTAGTCGAGGTCGATCTCACTCCCGATACCGTGCTGAGCATGGGCTATGACTATCAGGACATCAAGCCCAAAGGCGTCACCTGGGGCGGCGTGCCGCTTTGGTTTAGCGATGGATCAAACACAAATTGGTCGCGCTCGAAATCCATGGCGCCTGATTGGACCCGCTGGGACAACCGGTTAGAAAACGCGTTCATTGGTATCGAACACGGATTCGAAAATGGCTGGAAATTGAACGCGACCATTACCAATCAGCGCTCGAAGTCCAATGCTCGACTCCTCTCGCCGCTCGGTTACCCAGACCGAAACACCGGCTTGGGGATGATCCCGCTGGCGATCTCTGATTCAACTCCGTCCAGGCAGAACAGCTTCGATGCAATGGTCAGTGGTCCATTCGAATTACTTGGCCGCAAGCATGAGCTGGTCCTAGGGGTTCTGGCGTCTCGTCGAACGGAGGATGAATACAACAGTGGATTTGTTTATCCTTCAATGCCTATGCCGAGTATTTTCGGCTATGACGGCCAGTATCCTGAACCGAATTTCGCAGCGAACGGTTTCACCAGCACGCATACCACTATCGAACAAAGCGGCATCTATGGCGCCGTGCGCCTTTCCCTAACGGATTCCATGAAAGCTATTCTAGGCGGGCGATTCAACAACTATAAACTCGACGAATTCGACGGTAGCACACCTACGCATTACAAAAAGACTGCCAAGTTCACCCCATATGCAGGTGTCGTGTACGACATCAACGACACTTACTCAGCCTATGCGAGTTACACGGAAATTTTCAATCCGCAGTCGTCTTACCGGAATGTCAACAACCAGGTGCTCCCGCCAACCAATGGAAAAAACACCGAAGTCGGGTTGAAGGGTGAATATTTAGACGGGCGCCTGAATGCTTCGATCGCCTTGTTTGAAACGCGGCTCGATAACTTGGCGCAGGCGGAAAACTACGCGCTACCAAATGGTACGTGGGCGTATCACACAGTGAATGGGACAAAGTCGAGAGGTGTCGAATTCGACCTCCAGGGGGAACTGGCCGATGACTGGAACATCTATGGGGGCGTTGCCCACTTCAATTCCACCGACGCTACGGGCGAGCGGCTAAGTGCGTACCTTCCGCGCACAACTGCGCGTCTATTCACCACCTATCGGCTTCCCGGCGATTGGTCTAAGTTGACCGTTGGCGGGGGGGTGACCTGGCAAAGCGGCACTTACCAGAGCGCAACAAACCCACAAGGTGCCAGCGTCAATGTGGAACAGAAATCTTACGCACTAGCCTCCCTGATGGCCAAGTATCGGGCAACACGCAACATAGACCTGATGCTGACCGTCAACAACCTAACCGATCGGCGCTACACGCTTATGAGCGGGTTCTACAACCAAGTCGTCTATGGCGCACCCCGCAACATTGTGCTGACGCTGAACTACAAGCTCTGACTGCACGATCTATCACTCGCTTCAATCGCTTCAGGCAACAAGATAGCCTGACGATGGAGCGAGAAATGTGCAAGCTGCGGTGAATCCAATCGCCCGATAGGAGTCTCGTGATGGTGCTTCCCGCCCCACAACAAGCTGGATGTGGTCTTCTGGATCGCTCAGAACGGAGCTGCTTAAAGGCACGACTAACCTGAGCACCCGGCGTGTCGGCGGCGAAGGATCGGCAAGGCTCCGTATTGGGGTGAAACGGGGGCAGTTCGGCTTACGCCGAACGATGATTCAGCGCGGTGACCAGCGGCGCTACGACATTACGCACAGCCTCTGCGGCTCCGTCTGGGTCTTGGCATTCGATCGCATCGACGATCGCCTCATGGGCATCCAGGCCAGGCTCAGGCAAGTCTTCATCCTCCAGCACGGCCAGAGTGTTCATTCGAACGGAGTTCGAAAAGTAGCGGTACAACTCAGACAGCGCATTATTGCCGCATACCCGCGCAATGGCACAGTGAAAGGCCGTGTCGGCGTCCACGAACAAGGCGCACGATTCATGATCGCTTTGTTCCCCGCGCGCCTTCAGGAGACGGCGCAACATCGCCAAGTCCGCCTTGGAGCGGTTGATAGCGGCCAGTCGCGCGGCTTCGGTTTCGAGCATGCTGCGTAGCGCAAGGTGCTCGCGCAGGCTCGAACGGCCAATACGACGCATGACCTCGACAGGATCGACATTGGTGCGCACATAGGTGCCATCTCCTTGCCGAACTTCAAGCACCTGCCCATGCGACAGCACGCGAATAGCTTCCCGCACGGTGTTGCGAGCTACATTCAACATGTCAGCCAGTTCCTGCTCTTTCGGAATCTTCTCACCCACTGGCCAGACGCCATTCTCGATCTGACGGCGGATCAGCTCAATCGTCGTGTCGACCAGGGAGCGCCTCGGCGCGTGCGGAAGTGTGGTGCCATCAGTCATCGCGATTGGGGAATACTCTAAAGATAGGATCATCCAACATGGATTCACCCAATGATAGCGCATACGCATCTGGTGACGCACCTATTGGTTCGGCGGTCGCGTCAATTATTTGGCCACGAGCCACGCGGCCTTTTTATCAGCACTATAGCCTGGTCGAACGGAGGCTGATCATGGTCATCAGAGGGATAAATGAACCAGCTCGCGATGCGCCGAAGTTCCATCACGACTTGGAGCGCCTGGCCGTCCCGCAAGAGGGCGTTGTCGCCTTTAAGTACTTTGACGACTTGCTTGCCAGCATCGCACTTGTACCCAGGGTTTACAACACTGGTTCAGGCTTTATCGTTGACTCGTTCGACGAGATTTGTCTTGTCCACGCAGGGGGAAGTCCTTCACCTTCGGAGCAATTACTTGTCGCCCGATGCAGGATCTAACACCTCCTTGGCCGGCGTGTTTCTGGAGTGTGGTGTAGAACTGCGCCGTGCCGGCATTTCACTACGCCCCAGGCTCAAGGTGAATACGGGCGGATCCAACCTTTCTCAAGCCCAGCTACCCTCGACGGAATCTCTGCAGGGTTTTGGCATCCGGCGCTGCACTTAAACGGTTGTGCAGTTGGACGCGCACGGCGAACAATCCCTAACCGCATGGTAGAGCTTCAACAGTGCAGAGGGGCGTTAGAGGGGGGCTGTATGCCGCTGAACTCCAAGGCCGCAACCCCAACTCGTCCATGAGTCGCCCAGACACTCCGGCAGCAGCATGACCTGCTGCCTGTCTTGACCCTCGATGAATCTGGGCATGTTGACCTCTGCGTTCAATACGTCCGCAAACTTTACCGGACGGACCTTCAAGTTGAGAACGGGTTTTCATACAGCGTCCGGGACCGCAAACGTTCGAGCGCCTCAGCTGTTAAGGCCGTCCCCACACGCAGCGCTACACGTGTGGCGATCTCGCCATGCCCCCCCCCTTCCTAGGCTGTCACCTCCTTCTTTAAACATAGGATGTTAGTATGTTTAAATAACAATAGTAGCAATCATTCTTATTGCTCAACAACTCCTAACGATTGGCTTGCCTGAGTCTCGAGCCAATTACCAACACGGGGATACACCATCTCAGCAACGCTATTAACCGATATTCCTCACCGAAGTACATATAGAAATCCGCTGTCCCGTTACAGCAACTCGGAGTCAATCACAACATAACCTTATTAGCTTAATGGCAGAGAAATTACCTACCGATTTTTTTGAATCAGGCTTCATTTCAACAGACTTTAGAAAATCTCGACTATGAAACACATGCAGCACACTTGGGCATCCCATTCATTTCAATCTTCAAAGGGCCTGCGCCATCGCTCAGTGCAGGCGTTGGGAGCCATGTTTCTTATCCTGGCCCCGTTCGCCTATAGCGCCACCTCGCAGGAAGCACAAGAGCCAGAGAATGTGAAAGTGGTTCGACAATACCTTGAAGCTTGGAATAGCGGGAAAACCAATGATATGAAAAAAGTTCTCGACTCCAACGTCGTCTATTTCAATACTAGTAATGAAGCATCCCGCACCGGGCCGGAATCCATCACCGAAGTCTCGCAGTTTCTGAAGCAAATTTTGCCTGATCGAAAAATGAAACTCCGCTCGCAACCGATTTCATCCGACGATGGCGTAGCGATTGAATGGGAATTCACCGCCACCAAGAGAAACAGTGGCGAGACGTCACCCTCCAGCACGAATATCAGTTATTTCGGTGCGAGTTTTTTTCGCGTTTTGAACGGAAAAATTGTCTACGCCAGCGATTACTACAACCACAACACCATGCAGAAGCAGCTTCAGCCGTAGCGCAAGTCGGACCCTTGCATTCGGCGGTCCATGAACAGCTGACCTCGCCGAGCAGTCGCGCATCACCCGCTTGACGTTACAACGATGGCATGCCCCATAGTGCCATCAGTGGCTTATTCGTCGCAGGGAGCGCAACTAGCCACGTCGGAATACTCAGTGTTACGCATGCGTCATCTCAACACTCGAATAGGGAAGCGCATTCCGACCAACAAACACACGCATTCTCAATGGATTAAGGATTCCGAATGAAGCTACCGACTACAAAACAAGAACTCCTAGATAAGGTTCGCACCAGCCACCGAAAGCTGGAGGAGGTAACCGCCACGGTCCCCGCGGACCACTACAGGCGCATCGCCATGATCTGGCAAGAACAGCGCCATCACACCAGCGCTGCAATGATTCTGGTGGACGTGATCCTCTGGAATACGATGATTCTGCAGCTCGCACACGATCAGACACCTGGACCTTCGGCTTCGTTCTTCTCAGCGGACACAATGATTAAGCGCGCCGAAGGTCTTTCAGGGATGTTCCAACGCCGTTTCGCAAACAGGGACCTTTGCGAGCTGGAAACCATGCTTGCAGAGGGCCAGAACCGGGTGCTCGACATCGTGGCGCACCATTCGGACGTTAGGCTTTTCGATCCCACGACGAGCCCGATGCAAACCCTCGGACGCAGGATTCAGTTCTTCACCGCTACGGCCTACGACGACGCACTGTCGAAGATGCGGCAGTGGAAGCAGGTGATGTAACGACTGGGGCGCCCGCTAGACGGTACGCCTCCCGCATCGGCTCGATCATCTTGGATCTGATCGCAGCGGCTTTCGCGCTGCCTGCCACAGCAGCGGCACCAGGATCAGCGCCAAAGCCGGGAAGATCATCCAGTTGACCGCTTGCCAGCCCGAGCTGTGCAGGATCGACCCCGCGAGGAACGACACGGCCGCCGTGGCGGCGAAGACGAAGAAGTCGTTCATGCCCTGCGCCTTGCCCCGCTCGGCCGGGGTGTGGCAGTCGGTGACCATCGCCGTGGCGCCGATGAAACTCAAATTCCAGCCGATGCCCAGCAGCGCCAGCGAGCCCCAGAAGTGGGACAGGCCGAGCCCGCCCAGGGCCACCACCCCGGAGGCGGCGAGCAGCACCATGCCGACGGCGGTCACGCGCTCCTTGCCGTAGCGCACCATCAGTCGTCCTGTGAAAAAGCTCGGCCCGAACATCGCCAGCAGGTGCCACTGTATTCCTAGGGCGGCGTTGTCCACCGAATGCCCGTGGTTGACCATCGCCACCGGCGCGGCCGTCATCACGAACGCCATCACCCCATAGGACACCACGCCCGCAGCCACGGCCAGCAGATAGCGCGGCATCGCCAAGAGCTGCAGCACCGTCCGACCGCTATCGGCGACTGCTTCGGCCTGGGTCTGGCTCGGCGTGCGCAGCATCAGCAGGATCGGCAAGGCGATCAGCGGCAGCAGCGCCTGGCTGAGGAAGCTGCCAACGTAGGGCGTGCCCGCTACCGCATCGCGCGTGAAGATCACCAACTGCGGCCCGATGATGGCGCCCGCGAGACCGCCCACCATGACCCAGGAAATGGCCTTGGCCTTAAGCGCGTCCTCGGCGGTGTCGGCGGCTGCGAAGCGGTAGCTCTGCACATACGCGCCGTAGAAGCCCGCCAGGAAGGTGCCGGCGCAGAAGATCCAGAACGAGGCCAGCATGATGCCCAACGCGGCGATCAGGCCCGAGGCCACGCCGAAGCCGACCCCCACCACGTATCCGTTGCGGCGGCCATGGCGCCGCATGATGAAGGCGGCAGGCAAGGTGCCGATGGCAAGACCCAGGCCGAACAGACTCACGGGCAAGGTGATCCAGGCCGAATTCTTGGCAAGCTGCTGGCCGACCAGCCCACCCAGCGACATCACGATGGGCGCGCTGGCGCCGCCGAGCGCCTGCGCGGCGGTGAGAACGCCGATGTTTCGGCGCGTGATGCTCTGGTCGGTCATGGGCGTCTTTCTTATTCGTTTGTCTGGCCGGAAATATTACACGCATGAATATATATTCAGTTATATGGACATGCGATGCTCACGAACCATCGCGAGCCGGTCCATCCTCGGAAGCCCCGGCGGAAGCAGCACCGTGCAGGGCCAATGCGAGCAGGTGCTCTTTCACCTGGATCAGTTGCTCCATGCGTTCCTCAACACAGGCGAGATGGCCTTGGACAGCCTGCCTTAGCAGCTCAGGTTCCAGGACCCCCTCATGTGCCCAACCCAGTAGGCGGCGCACGTCATCCAGGCCGATTCCCGAGGCACGGTAGTTGCGAATCAGGTGAAGCCGTTCGACATGGGCCGGGCCATAGCGCCGATAGTTGTTGCGTGACCGCTCCGGGGCTTGCAACAGGCCCTCCCGCTCGTAGAACCGAATGTTCTCCGGGGGGGTGCCCGTCAAGCGCGCAAGTTCACCGATCCTCATCCGGTTCTCCGTGCGCAACGATGGGGAACGCCGCCGTTGCGCATAGCCCTTATCCCGGCGACCGGGCGGATGGTTGCCCGGTGGCGCCCGATTGCACCGTGTGCTCAGTCCAGCCGCCACCCAGCGCCTTGTAGAGGTGGATGAGGTTGTTCAGCCGCGTCAGGCGCGTGCGCACCAGGGTCTGCTGCGCACCGTACTGTGTGCGTTGCGCATCGAGCAAGGTGAGGTTGTCGTCCACGCCTTCCTGGAAGCGTTGCTCGGCTAGTTGGTAGGCTTTCTGGCTAGCCGCTACCAGGAGCTGCTCCGAGCGGATCTGCTCATCAAGCGTGCGCTTGCCCGCCAAGCCGTCAGCCACCTCAGCAAAGGCCGCCTGGATAGACTTCTCGTAGTTGGCGATTTCGATCCTCTTTTGTACCTGTGCCACGTCCAGATTGGCTCGCAACGCGCCGCCGCGGAAGATGGGCAGCGTGATCTGCGGCAGGAAGCTCCAGGCCCGCGAGCCCGAATCGAACAGGCCGTCCAGCGAAGCGCTGGCCGTGCCCGCCGAGCCCGTGAGGCTAATCGTCGGGAAGAACGCGGCCCGCGCCGCGCCGATGTTGGCGTTGGCGCCGATCAGCATCTGCTCGGCGGCGCGGATGTCCGGCCGACGCGCGAGCAGTTCGGACGGCAGGCCGCTCGGCAGGTCGGTCGGCACGATGTCGTCCGGCAGCGCCACGGCCTCGTCAAGCTGCCGGGACAGCTCCGGCGTCAGCGGCTGGCCCAGCAGCAGCACCAGCGCGTTGCGGTCCTTGGCCGCCTGCCGCGTGTAGGCGGCGCGGTTGGCCTCGGCGGTGCGCAGCGCGATCTCCGCGCGGCGCAGGTCGAGCTGCGTGGAATTTCCCGCTTCCACCAGTTGGGTGGTCAGGTCATAGGAGCGCTTCTGTGTGGCGAGGGTGTCGCTCGTCAGGCGCAGCAGTTCCTGGTCGGCGCGCAGCGTGAGGTAGGCGCTGGCCACCTCGGACACCAGGCTCATCTGCGTGGCGATGCGGGTCTCGTCGAGGGCCAGGTAGGACGCCAGCGCCCGGTCGTTGAGGCTGCGGATGCGGCCCCACAGGTCCAGCTCCCAGGCGGCCGTCACCCCGGCCACGTCGTAGCGCCGGAGCACGTCGCTTTGCCCCGTGGTACTGAGGTCGGCCGGTACGCGCTCTGACGCGCCGCGGGCGGAAACGCCCAGGTTCGGCAGCATCTCGGCACGCTGGATACGGTACAGCGCCTGAGCCGCCTCCACGTTGAGCGCGGCTTTGTGCATGTCGCGGTTGTTCTCCAGCGAAATGCCGATCAACTGCTGCAGCAGCGGGTCGCGGAAGAAGTCCCGCCAACCGATCTCGGCCGTGATCGCGTCGTCGGGCGTCGCGGCCGCCAGTTCCACATAGGCCGCGCCCGAGGGATAGGCCGTGTCGATCGGCGCTGCGGGCCGGTCATACTTCGGTGCCATGGAGCAGCCAGCCAGCGCCGCCGCGAGGGCGAGCGGCGCCAGCGTCCTGGCGGGTCGTGTGAATGCGAAAGATGTTTTCATGTCGTATGTCCTCCTGGCCGTCATGCGTGCTGGTCGGTCATGCCGCCACGGGCATGGCGCGCTTCGCGGCGCAGCGCCAGCTTGCGCACCACAACGTAGAACACCGGCGTCAGCACCAGGCCGAATACCGTCACGCCCAGCATGCCGGCGAACACCGCGATGCCCATGGCGTGGCGCATCTCGGCGCCCGCACCGCTGGCCAGCACCAGCGGCACCACGCCAGCGATGAAGGCGAACGACGTCATCAAGATCGGGCGCAGCCGCAAGCGCGCGGCTTCGAGCACGGCTGCCAGCGGATCGGCCCCTTCGCTTTCCTTCGCGCGGGCGAACTCCACGATCAGGATCGCGTTCTTGGCAGCCAGGCCGACCAGCACCACGAAACCGATCTGCGTGAAGATGTTGTTGTCGCCCCCAGAGAGCCAGACGCCGGCGATCGCCGAGAGCAGCGCCATGGGTGCAATCAGCAGCACAGCGAACGGCAGCGACCAACTGTTGTACTGGGCCGCCAGGAACAGGAAGGCGAGCAGCACCGCCAGCGCGAAGATGTAGATCGCCGTGTTGCCAACCCGTTTTTCCTGGAAAGTCAGGTCCGTCCATTCGTAGGTCATACCGTCCGGCAGCGATTCGCTCACGATCTTCTCAATCGCGGCGGTGGCCTGGCCGGACGAGTAGCCCGGCGCTGGCCCGCCGCTGATGTCGGCCGAGGGAAAGCCGTTGTAATGCATCACCCGGTCGGGGCCGGAACTGCGCTCGATGGTCGCGATCGCGCTCAGCGGGATCATGTCGCCCGCTGCATTGCGCACCTTGAGCATGCCTATGTCCTCAGCCTGCATGCGGAACTGCGCATCGGCCTGGGCCATGACCCGGTAGGTGCGACCGAAGCGGTTGAAGTCGTTGACGTAGAGCGAGCCAAGGTTGACCTGCAGGGTGTCGAACACCTCGGTCAGCGATACGCCCTGCGACTTGGCCTTCACCCGGTCGATGTCCACCTGCAACTGCGGCGCATTGGTCTGGAAGCTGGCGAGCATGTTCGCCAGCTCGGGCGCCTGCATGGCCTTGCCCATGATCTGGCCCTGTGCCTGCGCAAGCGCCTCGGGACCCAGGCCCGCCCGGTCCTCGATCTGCAGCTTGAAGCCGCCCATCGAACCCAGGCCCGGCACCGGCGGCGGCGGGAAGATGCCAACGAAGCCGTCCGGGATCTGGCTGAACTTGCCCATGAGCTTGCCCTGGATGGCGAAGGCCGACAGCGACGGGTCCTTGCGCTCATCGAAGGGCTTGAGCATGGCGAACATCAGCGCGGTGTTCGGCTGGTTCACCGGTCCATTGACCGACAGGCCCGGGAAGGCCACCACGCTCTCGACGCCCGGCTCAGCCAGTGCGATCTTGGTCATCTCCTTGACGACCGCCTCGGTGCGATCCAGCGAGGCGCCGGTCGGAAGCTGGGCGATGCCCACGAGGTAGTACTTGTCCTGGGCCGGCACGAAGCCCGCAGGCACCTTGTGGAAGCCCAGCCAGGTCAGGCCCAGGAAGCCGACGTAGAGCAGCAGCACGATGGCGCTGCCGCGCACCGCGCGGCGCACGCCCCCGACGTAGGAATTCGAGGCACGATCGAAGAAGCGGTTGAAGCGGCGGAAGAAGCCGCCGAACACGCCGTCGATGATGCGCGTGAGACGATCGGGCTTGGCCGCGCCGTGGTGCGGCTTGAGCAGGATGGCGGCCAGCGCTGGCGACAGCGTAAGCGAGTTGATCGCCGACAGGATGGTCGAGAACGCGATGGTCAGCGCGAACTGGCGATAGAACTCGCCCTGCAGCCCCGACAGGAACGCCGAGGGGATGAAGACCGCTGCCAGCACCGAGGTGATGGCCAGGATCGGGCCAGTCACTTCATCCATCGCCTTGCGCGCCGCATCCTTGGGCGATTCGCCCAGCGCCATGTGGCGCTCCACGTTCTCCACCACCACGATGGCGTCATCCACCACGATGCCGATGGAGAGCACGAGGCCAAACAGCGACAGCGTGTTCAGCGAGAAGCCGAACATGTGCATCACCGCGAACGTGCCGACCAGCGAGACCGGCACGGCGATCAGTGGAATGATCGACGCGCGCCAAGATTGCAGGAACAGCACCACCACGATCACCACCAGGAGGATGGCCTCCAGCAGCGTGACGGCGACGGACTGGAGCGAGGCGCGCACGAAGACTGTGGGGTCGTAGGCGATCTTGTACTCGATGCCTTCGGGGAACTTGGCCTGCAGCCGCTCCATCGTCGCGCGCACCGCGCTGGACGTGTCCAGGGCATTGGAGCCGGGCGTCATCAGGATTTGCAGGCCGACCGCGTTCTCGCCGTCGAGCTGGCCGCGCATGGTGTAGTTGTCCGAGCCCAGTTCCAGGCGTGCGACGTCGCGCAGGCGGGTCACCTGGCCGTTGGCGCCGGCCTTGATCACGATGTCGCCGAACTGCTCTTCGGTGGTCAGGCGCCCCAGCGCATTGACGCTGACCTGGAAGGCGGCCGACGCATTCGGCTGCTGGCCGATCGAGCCGGCTGCGACCTGCACGTTCTGCTCGCGGATGGCGGCGACCACATCGCTGGCGGTCATGCCCCGCGATGCGACCTTCTCGGGGTCGAGCCAGACGCGCATTGCGTACTCGCCTTCACCGCCGATGATCACGTTGGCGATGCCCGGCAGGCGCGCCAGTTCGTCGCGCACGTTGAGCATCGCGTAGTTGGACACGTACAGCGGGTCGTAGCGGTCCCCCGGCGAGAGCATATGCACCACCATGAGAATATCGGGCGCGGTCTTGTCGGTGACCACGCCGATGCGCTGGACCTCGGACGGCAACCGGGGCAGCGCGCGTGAGACGCGGTTCTGCACCTGGATCTGCGCGACGTCGGGGTCGATGTGCTGCTCGAACGAGATGGTCAGCACCATCCGCCCGTCCGTGGACATCTGGGACTGCATGTACATCATGCCTTCCACGCCGTTGACCGCCTGCTCCAGCGGCGATGCCACGGTGTCGGCGATCACCTGCGGGTTGGCGCCGGGATAGCTGGCGGTGACCTGCACCGTCGGCGGCGTGACCTGGGGGTACTCGCTCAGGGGGAGCTGGAAATAGCTGATCGCGCCCGCGATCAGCATCAGCACCGACAGGACGATGGCGAAGATCGGCCGGTTGATGAAGAAGCGGGGGAAATTCATTTGCGGGCCTCCGCCGAGCCGGCCGCGCCGTCAGCCTTGGCGGGGTCCGCGCCACCGGCCTTGGCAGGCGCCGCAGCGGGAGCCGGAGCGTTTGCCGCAGCCTTGGTCGCGCCGGTCGCGCCGGCGGCCGGTGCCGCGGGCGCCTGCATGGGCACCATGCGCGGCGTGACCGCCATGCCGGGGCGCACGAGGCCCTTGATGATGATCTTCTCACCGGCCTGCAGGCCGCCGTTGATGACGCGCAGCCCGTCCACCACCGGCCCCAGTTCGATGGGCCGGTACTGGGCCTGGTTGTTCTCGCCCACGACCAGCACGTAGTTGCGCCCTTGGTCGGTGCCCACGGCCTGATCGTCGATCAGGACGGCCTCGCGCGCCGCGCCGGTGGACAGCTTGGCCCGGGCGAACATGCCGGGTGCCATGCGCCCATCCGGGTTGGGCACAACGGCGCGCGCGCGGATCGTGCCGGTGCTTCGGTCAATGGTGTTGCCCACGAAGTCGAGCGCGCCCCTGTGCGGGAAACCCTTGTCCGTGGTCAGCCCGACCTGCACGGGCAGCGAAGCCTTGCTACCGGCGCCCGCAGCGGGCCGCGAGCGGCTGACGACGTTGAGATAGGTGGCCTCATCAATGTCGAAGTACACGTGCAACGGGTCGATGGATACGATCGTGGTCAGCAGCGTGGCCGCGCCGGCGCCGCCACCGCTGACCAAGTTGCCCTCGGTCACGAGCACGCGGTCGACGCGCCCGGCGATGGGCGCAGTGACGCGGGCGTAGGACAGGTCCAGCTGAGCCGCAGCAACGGCGGCCTTAGCCGCCTGCACCTGAGCCTGGCGCGCGTTGCGTGCGGAGGCGGCATCGTCATAGGTCTTGCGCGCGACGGCGCCGGTCGCCACCAGGCGCTCGGCGCGGTCAAAGTCGGCCTGGGCCTGGCTGGCCAGCACCTCGGCCTGACGCAGTTGCGCCACGGCCGTGTCGAGCGCAACCTGGAACGGCCTCGGGTCGATCTGGAACAGCAGTTGGCCCTTGCGCACGAGGCTACCTTCGGGAACGCTCACCGCATCGACGGCGCCGCCGACCCGCGAGCGCAGCTCGACGGTCTTGGGCGCGGCCAGGAAGCCGGTGTACTCGGCCGATGGCGCGACCGTGCGGGTAATGACCTCGGCCACGGGCACCTGCGGCGCCATCGGCGCGCCCGCCGGGGGCGCCGCGGCCTTGCCCTCGTCCTTGGCGTCGCGGGCAGCGATCGCTATCCCCCCGACGGCTGCGATGACGCCTGCCACCACAATGATTCTGATTTTTTTTACGCATGGAAGTGACCCTTTCTTGGATGCAGGACTCCGGCCCTTCCGAAGCGCTCTGCAGACATTTGTGTGGAGGCTAGGCGTTACAACGACGGCAAGGTCAAGCCCTCTTGTTGCCTCAGCGGGCAGACGGCACGGACAAGGTGGTGGGACGCCCGGCGTCGTCGCCGTGGTTGGCCTCAGGCGCGCCCTTGAAGCGCAGCAGGCGCAGTGCGTTCAGCGTGACCAGGGCCGTGGCGCCGGTGTCGGCCAGCACGGCAACCCACAAGCCGGTGATACCCAACACGGTGGTGACCAGGAACAAGCCCTTGAGGCCAATGGCGAATACGACGTTTTGGTGAATGTTGGCCATCGTCGCCCGCGACAGGGCCACCAGGTGGGCCACGTCCGTGACGCGGCTCTTGAGCAGCGCGGCATCGGCGGTTTCCAGCGCCACGTCCGTGCCGCCGCCCATGGCGATACCCACGTCGGCGGTCGCCAGGGCCGGCGCGTCGTTGATGCCGTCGCCGACCATCGCCACCTTGGCATCACGCTTCATCTCGTTGACCAAGCGCAGCTTGTCCTGCGGCAGCAGCTCGGCCTCCCACTCGATGCCCAGCTTGCCGGCGATCGCCTGCGCGGTGCGGCGGTTGTCGCCGGTCAGCATGACCGAGCGCACGCCCATGGCGTTGAGCTGGGCCACGCCTTCGCGCGCGTCGCGGCGGGGCTCGTCGCGCAGGGCCAGCAGGCCCAGAACGTTCTTGCTGGCTTCGTCGAACAGGACCACCACGGTCTTGCCGCCATCCTCCAGCTTGTCGATTTCCCTGCGGTGCGCGGCTGTCAGCGTGGCCGTCTGTTCCGCATGGGCGGGCGATCCGACAGCGAGCGCACTGCCGTTCACGGTGGCGCGCACCGCCTTGCCGGCAATGGCCGATGCGCCCGTGGCCTGGGGAATCGCCACGTCCAGGCTCTTGGCATGGGCGACAATGGCCTTCGCCAAGGGATGGTTTGAGCCGGACTCGACAGCGGCGGCAAGCGCAAGGACCTGTTGATGCTTGAACAGCCCGAAGGGCAGGACCTCGGTGATGCGCGGCTTGCCCTCGGTCAGCGTGCCAGTCTTGTCGAAGGCAATGGCGCGCACGCGGCCGATGGTTTCCAACGCGTTGCCACCCTTGATCAGCAGGCCCCGTCGCGTGGCCACCGCAAGGCCCGAGGCGATGGCCGCCGGTGTGGAGAGCACCAGCGCACATGGGCAGGCAATCAACAGCAGTGCGAGGCCGCGGTACAGCCAGGTACCCCAGTCGCCACCCATGGCAAGTGGCGGAACCACCACGATCAACGCCGCGATGGCCATGACGGCAGGGGTGTAGTAGCGGCTGAACTTTTCGATGAAGCGAGCCGTGGGCGCCTTGGAGGACTGCGCCTGCTCCACCAGTTGGATGATGCGAGAAATGGTGTTGTCCGATGCCGTCTTCTCGACTTGTACTTCGAGCACGCCATCGACGTTGATGGAGCCGGCGAACACGTCGGCACCGATAGCCTTTTGACGCGGTACGGACTCGCCGGTGATAGGCGACTCGTCCAGGCTGCTTTCACCGCGGAGGATCTTGCCGTCCGCAGGCACCCGGTCACCAGGGCGCACCAGCACGCGGTCGCTCACGCGCAGGGAAGCGGCGGGCACTTCGCGCTGCCCGCCCGCGGCATCGAGCAGTACCGCCGTCTTAGGCACCAGGGAGGCCAGCGCCTTGATGCCGGCGCGCGCGCGGCCGGCGGCCACGCTTTCCAGCAGCTCGCCGATCGCGAACAGGAACACCACGGCAGCAGCTTCCTCGGCCTCGCCTATCACGAGCGCGCCCAGCGAGGCGACGACCATCAGCGTTTCGATAGAGAACGGCGAGCCTGACACAGCCAGCGCGAAGGCTTTGCGAGCGAACGGCAGCACGCCCGCGATCACCGCAGCGGCGAAGATCCATTCAGCGTAGCCAGGAACGAACTGCGCGATCGCGTAGGCCGAGCCCATCAGGCCGCCCAGGCCCAGCACGTGCTTGCCTTTCTTCGTCTGCCACCAGCGCTGATGGCGCGCCGTCGATGCTGCTGCTGGGGCCGCGGGTGCTGAGCCAGCATGGCGGCGCACGTCGGAGACGCCGAAGCCCAGGCTCTTGATGGTCTTCTCGATGTGGCCGAGCTGCGTGGGGCCGCCAGACGCGAGCGTCAATTCCAGCGTTTCTGCGGTGAAGTTTATGCGGGCATCGGACACGCCATCCATGCGAGCGAGCGCCGTTTCGATCTTGCCGACGCAACTGGCGCAGTCCATGCCCTCGACGCGCATGGACACGTTGGGGGGCGTGCTGGGTGCTCCACGGAAGGCAGAGGCCGGCGCATGGTCATGCCCGCTGCAGGCCCCGTGATCGTGACCGTGGTCATGGGCATGGCCGTGAGCATGGCCATGCCCATGGTCATCACCGCACGCTTTGCCGTGCGAATGATCGTGCCCGTGGTCGTGGGCATGCCCATGGTCATGGTGGCCGCCGCAGCCGGCGTGGTCATGCGCGTGGGCCGCATGGCGCGGTGCAGGTGCTGCGGACATTTCGGACGCGGGCAGTGCCTGCACGTCGAAGCCCAGGGACCGGATTTTCTTGGCAATGTCGCGTGCAGTATTTCGGCTACTTGTGCTGCGCGTCAACGTCAGCGTCTCATTTGTAAAATTAACCTGTACATTTGATACGCCATCAATTCGACCAAGCGCTGTTTCAATCTTGCCGACGCAACTGGCGCAATCCATACCTTCGACCCGAAAGCCCAGTTGTTCGTCCTGCGCTCCTGTGCCGTCCAATGTTTCCAAAGACATATCAATCTCCTGGTTCTCTGAGTAATCGCCGTGGCAGGACGCACAAATCAGCGATCGGAATGTTATGCAAACAAATGAACACTTGTTTGTATGTTTATTCAAAAAAAAGAAAGAATCTCTTTCTGGCTGAACCATCCGACCGCTGCTTTATGCAGCTGCCATTAAGTCATTTTTTGTTGCGCAGCATCTGGTAGGTTTCAAATGCGGTGCGGTAGGCATCACTATAGGTATCAGGCGTCTGCTCACCAGCCCAGAATCCAGCCATTCCCGCAACCTGCCAATCTGCCAAATCACTCTTTACTTGAGCACGAGTCAATGCCACCGGAGCCTTGTAAGCCGCACCCAGCTTGAGCTGGAGATAGCTCTCGTAGGCTTGTTGGTAGGCTTGGGTGTGCGAAGCGGTGGTGATTCCGCGCGAGGTGAACGCGTGCATGCCGGAGATTTTCCACAGTTCCAAATCAGCCATCACTTCAGCACGAGTCTTTCCTGCTGAGGGCGCCTGATACATATCACCTTGGGTCAATTGCAAGTAGCGCTGAAAGGCAGCCTGGTATTGAGGGCTGAACGTATCCGGGCCGCTTTCGCCGCGAGACAACGCTTCCAGCCCAGATTGCCTCCAAGCAGCCAGATCCTCTTGGACCTGTTGCCGTGTCATATCTGCGGCGAACGGTTGAGCGTTTACTCCAGCAGCAAAAAGTGCGGAAAGCAGAACAGCAAAGCGAATTTTCTTGGACATGGTCAATACTCCTTGACGTTAAAAATAATGGCGTGGTCCTTACGCCTTTCGGATACCCCGTAGACAAATAATAACACACATGAAGATATGTTCAAGTGTTTATTTTTAGAGTGCTTTTTGCTTGGGGTCTTCTAGGCATTCAGCAAGGCGCGCCGGTGTCTCTCTAGATTGATAGCCAAAAAAAGCCTACCCCTTGAAGGCGTAGGCCGGCGCGCACTCACATGTTCAGTCAATCGTCGTGTCTGTCCTCCGAAATGTGAACCGCCATGTCCTGGAGTACCTGGCTGACGTGCTGGTCGGCAATGCCGTAGAAGATGTGCTTGGCTTGGCGCTCGCCGCGCACGAGGCGCGCGCCGCGCAACAGGCGCAGGTGATGGCTGACCAAGGACTGCGACAGGTCTAGCGAGCCAGCAATGTCGCCCACTGCGACCGATCCGCGCATGCACTGCAACAGGATTTTCAATCGCGATTGGTCGCCCAGCAGGCGGAAGGTCTCTGCCAGAACAGCGACGTCACTTTGCGATAGTGCGAGGACATCAGTGGTCGTGCCGTGGTTAGAGGTCGAACATTGCACAATAGCGGCGCTGGTGGTTTTGCGGGATGTCATGGATTCAAACCCTCCAGTGAACTGCGAACCGTCTAGCACGGCCTCAATGCTTGTGACCGGGAGCGGAGTGGTCATGGTCATGATTGTGCTCACTGTGGTCGTGGCCGCTGTGGTCCTGACGGCCTGTCGTGGGTTGCAGGCTGCAGATGTTCTCGTCAGCCTCCGAGTTCCAGTCGATTCCGACTGTGGCGTGTTCGATGCTGAACTGCTCTCGCAGCACCGCCTCGACGCGCTTGACCACAGCTCGCGCCTCCTCGTCCACGTTGGGTCGAACGTGTAGCGTGGCCATCGTGCGACCGGAAGTGAGTTGCCACACGTGAACATGGCTGACAGCCGCCAGGCCGGGCACAGTGCTCATCAGGCCTTGTTCCACCTTTTCCGGCGAAGCGTCCTCTGGCGCACCCTCCAACAGGATATGGATCGACTTGGCCAGGAGCTTCCAGGCGCTGCGCAGAATCAACGCCGCTACTAGAACCGACAGGATGGGGTCGATCGGAGTCCAGCCGGTGAAGTAGATGACGATCGCTGCAACGATGGCGCCGACAGAGCCGAGCAGGTCACCCATCACGTGGAGGATGGCACCTTTCACATTGACGTGATCGGTTTCGCCGCGGGTCATGATCCACAGCACGAGGACGTTGATCAGTAAGCCGAGCACGGCGACGATCATCATCGGGCCGGCGAGGATGACGGGCGGCGCCTGCAGCCGCTCCCACGCCTCGTAGGCGATCCATGCGACGATCGCGAACAGGGTCACGGCGTTCAGGAAGCCGGCGATGACCTCGAAGCGCAGGTAACCGAATGTGCGTTTGCTGTCGGCTGCGCGGCGACCGAATCGGAAGGCAGCGTAAGCCAGGGCAAGTGCCACGGCGTCGGTCAGCATGTGGCCAGCATCGGCAAGTAGGGCTAGCGAGCCCGACAGCACGCCGCCGACAGCTTCCACGAGCATGAAGCCGAAGATCAGGAAGAAGGAAACCAGAACCTTGCGCTCGTTGGCGCTCGTCACTGTGGGGGTGTGGTCGTGATCATGGTCGTGACCATGGTCATGTGCATTGGATTGGGACATGGGCGCCTCTGCTGGTTGAGTGTTTGACTATGGCGAAATATAACACATGAATATGTGTTCATGTGATATATTTTCGCTCACCCTTCTCAGCCTCCGAAGCCATGCGTTGTGATGCCGCAACGAGAAAATGTGCCTATCCTTTCGGCCAGATACGGTGCAGGTCATCCAGAATCAGCTGGTGATGGTGCCTGCCTTGGTCTGCGTGTGTGCGTAAATGAGGGTGATCCGGCGGCAAGCTGGGGTGGTCATGCGCCACGTCAGAAGGGTCGCTGGCCGGCCACAGCCAGAGCGTCAGCGCCACGCCGGCCAAGCCGACCAGGGACATGACAATGAAGGTCGATGGCAAGCCCATGACCGCGCCGAAGCGGCCGGCAAGTGGGTAGCAGATGAGCCAACAGGCGTGCGACAGCGCGAAGTGTGCCGCGAAGATCGCAGGACGGTCCTCGGCATGGGCCGAGCGGCGCAGAAGACGGCCGGATGGCGTTTGCGCCACGCTGTAGCCAAAGCCGATGATCAACCACAGCGGCAGCAACAATGCATAGCTCGGCAGCAGTGCGCCGATCCCCGTGCCCACGACCAGTACGGTAGCGCCGGTGAGCATCGCGGTTCGGTCGGCCACCTTTTCCAGTAAGGATGGCAGAACGAAGGCTGCCACCATCGAACCGCCTCCGAATGCCGCCAGTGCCGACGCCACTTCGACCTCGCCTAGGCCAAAGCGCGCCTTCACGAGAACCACCGTGTTCACGATCACCATGGCGCCCGCCGCCGAGACGGCCAAGCTGATCGCCAGCAGGCCCCGCAGGCGTGGCGTAGCGAGATAGATGCGTGTGCCGCGGGTCGTGCGATCCCAAATGCCGCGGCGCGGTCCGGGAATAGTTGTGGGCAACCGCACGCTGACCACGAGCGCGGCTGAAACGAGGAAACCGAGCACTGTTCCCGCGAACAGGTTGTGAAAGCTGATGACGGTCAGCAGCGCAGCAGCCAGCATCGGGGAAATCAGGCTTTCCAGGTCATAGGCCAGCCGGGACAGCGACAGCGCCTTCGTGTAGTCCTCTTCATCGGGAAGGATGTCCGGGATAGTGGCTTGGAAAGTCGGCGTGAAGCCGGCGGATGCCGCTTGCAGGACAAAGATCAGCAGATAGATCTGCCAGACCTCGGTGACAAAGGGCAAACAGATCGCGACAACCGCTCGTACCAGGTCCAGCGCTACGAGCAATGACCGTCGCGGGAACTGGTCGGCGAAGGCCTGTGCGACTGGAGCGACTCCCACATAGGCCAGCATCTTGATAGCCAGCGCCGACCCGAGCACCGCACCTGCATCGGCCCCGGCCAGCTCGTAGGCAAGTAGGCCGAGCGCTACCGTCATCAGGCCTGTGCCGACGAGTGCGATCACCTGCGCGGTGAACAGGTGGCGGTAGGTGCGGTTCTTTAGGACGGAGAGCATCGAGAGACCTCAGAGCAGTCTGGTTAGCGCCTTCATTTCGGCTAGAACGGAGTCCTCATCATGAGATAGGCAGTGGTCGATGTGGTCATGGATCAGGACGCGCTTGGCCGCTGTGACGGCGCTCTCCACCGCAGCGAGCTGGCGAGCGATGTCCAGGCAGGTTTCTTCTCCTTCGATCATCCCGATGACGTGTCGCAGATGACCCTCGGCGCGCTTGAGCCGTTTCACGAGATCTGGGTGGCTGGTGTGCTTGTGCATCTCTTTCATGCAGCAATCATATCCCCCCCCGGGGGATATGCTCAAGGAGTCTGCATAGCTGTTTGCGCAGTGGATTAGCCCCACCTCGCCTCTCGATGTCTTGCGCCCGACGCCCTCTCTAAGGCGATTGGTGCTCAAAGGATGTAAGGTTTTCTTTCCCATTCGTATGAATAGATATACAATTGTTCATATCTAAGCCAGTGAACAGTGGCTTTTCAACGACAAGCACTTGCTCGGAAAGAGAACACCCAGCCGGGGGTAAGTACTGATGCAACACCGATGGAGAATTGAATGCTTCGCAAAGACATACGCAAGGGATGGATATGGGCGGTATCCACGCTTTGGGCCGGCACCGTGCTAGCCCAGCCAGTAGCCGCCCCTCACGTCCCATCCAGACCAGACAGCCATATGGTCGCCCAATTGTGGGAGTCAGCTTGGCAGCGGCAGCCAGAAGCCGCTGGAGAAGGCGCCTGGCAGCAGGCCGCCCAAGCACGCCAAGAGACGGCCGGCAGTTGGGTGGCAGGTCCGATGGCGCTGGAAGCCTCCACCAAAACTGATCGGTTCAACAACCGCAACGGACAGCGCGAATATGAAGTCGGGGTGGCTATTCCCCTTTGGATGCCTGGTGAGCGCGCCTCGTCGGCACGCTGGGCGGACGCGGAAAGCCTCGCGCTATCCAGCCGGATGCTGGCCGCCAAGCTACGCACGGCCGGACAGGTTCGCCAGGCATGGTGGGCATGGCAGCGTGCCCAGGCCGAATTGGTGGCGGCGCAGGATCGCACCCGCAGCGCGGACGAGTTGGCGCAAGATGTGGCTCGCCGGGTTCGCGCGGGCGACCTGGCGCAAGCCGACAGAAACCAGGCCGATGGCGCCTTGGCGTCGGCTCGTAGTGCCCTGGCCATTGCTCAGGCCGAAGAAATCACGCAGCGCGAGGCGTTGTTGGCACTGACCGGCATCGAGAGTATCCCGTCGCAGGCCGATTCCGCGCAGCCGGAGCAGTCAGGTGTCCGAGTTCAACCGGCATCGGCACAGCCGTCCGGCGCGTTGTTGGGTAACCACCCTGCGCTGCTGGAACTGCAGCACAAGGCGCTGGCGGCCCGCCGCTCTGCGGAACTGGTGTCCCATCAGAAGTACGCCAACCCCGAACTGACCCTGGCGACCACGCGGGATCGGGGCGGCTACGGCGAACGCTACAACCAGACGATCACGGTGGGTGTGCGCATTCCCTTCGGTACGGGTAGCCGTCATACCGAGCAATTGTCCAGCGCCAATGCGCAGGCACTGGAGGCTGAGTCGGCACTCGCGGCCCAGCGCACCCGGCTACTCTCGGAAATTCGAACTGCCCAATCGCGCGAACTGGCAACCAGCACCCAGATGCAGGCCGCTTCGGAGCGCCAGCGACTAGCCCAACAAACGCGCACCTTCTACCAAAAGTCGTTCGCGATGGGCGAGACGGACATGCCGACACGCCTTCGCATCGAGCAGGAGGCCACCGAGGCCGAGCGCGCGGCGCTGCTCGCCAAGGTGGAGCATGCCGCGGCCATCTCGTCCCTGTTGCAGGCACAAGGCACGCTGCCGCAGCCGACCGAGACTTTCACTGACATCTCCGGCACGCGCTGATCGGCGCGCGCTCAACCATCCTGGAACCTTAGAAATGTCGCAATCCTCTTTCTGGCGTGCAGCTGCCTTGTCCAGCCTCCTGCTTGGCAGTAGCGCAACGTGGGCCGGCGACGGCCATGACCATGGCGAAGCCGCTCCTGCCCCCGCAGCGGCCGCGCTTCCGCGCTTTGCCGCAGTTTCCGATGACTTCGAACTGGTGGGTGTGCTGAACGGCCAGCGTCTCACACTCTACCTCGACCATGCTGCCGACAACCGGCCGGTGACCGATGGCGAGCTGACCCTCGAGCTGGGTGGTCAACAGGTAAAGGTCAGCTCACACGGGGTTGGAGAGTTCGAGGCCGATCTGACTGAGCCGCTATCCGATGGCGAGACCTCAATCATGGCCACTATTACTGCGCAGGGCCAATCGGACCTGTTGACGGGCGTTCTCGATGTTCATAGCGAAGACGCCGAACACGAGCATGCCGTCGCATCCGGCCGTGTGGTCGTACTAGGTGGCGGTGCCGCAGTCCTCGGCGTCGGTGTCCTAGCGTGGGCGCTGCGCAGACGTACACGCACCAACGGTGCACTGCGAGGTGCAGCATGAAGCGCAACTTCCGTTTCCTAATGACGACGGCCATGGCGGCTGCATTGGCTCTGGCTGCTCCCGCGTTCGCTCACGACGGCCATGACCACGGCGACGAAGCGCCGGCTGCGTCTTCCAATGGCCCCCAGCGCCAGCCTGATGGCAGCGTGTTTCTTCCGAAACCGTCGCAACGTCAGATCGGTGTACGCACCCAGCTGATCAAGCAGGAGCCCTTGGCCCGCAGCCATGAACTGGCTGGCAAAGTAATCATGGACCCGACGACAGGCGGCAAGGTCCAGGCAATGGTAATGGGCCGGCTGGTGCCCGGGCCGGATGGTCTGCCGCAGATCGGCCAATCCGTGCGCAAGGGCCAGGTGCTGGCTTACATCGAACCGGCCAGCGGTGTGCTGGAGCGCTCAGGCCAGATGGCCCAGGTTGCCGAGCTGCGTGCGGGCCAAGCGCTCGCGCAGAAGCGCTTGGCCCGGCTGCGCGAGCTGTCGGAGACCGTGCCCCGCAAGGAGATCGAAGCAGCCGAAAGCGAAGTGAACAGCCTGACCGAACGCGCCCGCGCCTTGAGCGGGGGCCTCGCCGGCAGGGACGTACTGAAGGCCCCAGTCAGCGGCGTCATCGCATCCAGCCCCGCAGTTGCCGGGCAGGTCGTGGATGCGCGCGAACTGGTGTTTGAGGTGGTCGATCCGACCCAACTGCGCATCGAGGCGCTTGCCTACGATCCGGCAATGGCACAGAACCTGGCCGGTGCTGCACTCGCAGTAGGCGGTCAGAAGGTGCCGCTGAGCTTCGTCGGTGCCGCCAGCAGCCTGCGCGAGCAGGCCCTGCCCATGCTGTTCAAGGGCACCAGCGAAAGCCTCTCGCGCTTGGCGGTCGGTATGCCGGTGGTGGTCTTCGTGCAAGAGGCGACGACGGTACCTGGCTACCGCGTGCCTTCCGGTGCGCTGATGAAGAACCCTGCCAACCAGAACATCGTCTGGGTCAAAGACCAGGCCGAGCGCTTCGAGCCGCGTGTCGTGAACATCACTCCTTTGGATGGTGCATCCATCGCTGTCACTTCGGGCCTGGCGGACGGCGACCGCGTGGTTGTCGAGGGCGCGTCCCTGATCAATCAAGTTCGTTGAGGGGCACCATTCCATGTTCAAGTGGCTTCTCGAAAATAGCTTACGAAACCGGCTCCTGGTCATCATCGGGGCGCTGGTGCTGATGGCGTATGGCGCGTTCACCCTGACGCGCACGCCGGTAGATGTCTTTCCCGATCTCAACAAGCCGACCGTCACTCTCATGACGGAGGCTGGCGGCATGGCTGCCGAAGAAGTCGAGCAACTCATCACGTTCCCGCTCGAAACGGCCATGAACGGCCTGCCCAGCGTCGAAAGCGTGCGCTCGGTCTCCAGCGCCGGGCTTTCCTTCATCTACGTGACATTTGACTGGAAGACCGACATCTTCCGGGCGCGCCAGATGGTCTCCGAACGCCTGACGTCCATGGAGGAAGGGCTAGCCCCGGGCGTGACGCCCACTATGGGGCCAATCAGCTCAGTGATGGGCGAGATCATGCAGATTGCAATCCCCATCGGTGCCAAGCCCTCAGGGCAGAAGAACGCAGCCCCGCCGCTGTCGGCCATGGACACTCGCGAGTACGCGGACTGGGTGCTACGCCCCCGGCTGATGGCCATACCTGGTGTTGCCCAAGTCATCCCGATCGGAGGCGAGGTCCGTCAGTTCCAGGTCCAGCCCAACACCACGCGAATGTCAGAGCTGGGCGTGACTGCGTCCGATCTGGATGCGGCTCTCAAGGGCTTCTCCGCGAACACTTCCGGCGGCTTCCTGGAGATCAATGGCCGCGAGTACCTGATCCGCAACCTGGGCCGCACGTCCCGACTCGACGACCTGCGTAACCTGCCTCTCGCGGTGCGTGCGGGCCAACCCATCCTGCTCCACCAGGTCGCCGATGTTCAGTTTGCGCCAGCCATCAAGCGCGGCGATGCGGGCTTCGAGGGCCTGCCAGCCGTGATCCTGGGCATCCAAAAGCAGCCCACGGCCGATACGATTGCACTGACCCGCTCGATCGAGTCAGCGTTGGCGGACATGAAGGGCTCACTGCCGGCTGGCATGGCCGAGCCACAGGTGACCTTCCGACAAGCCAACTTCATCGAGGCGTCCATCAGCACGCTGCAAGGCAAGCTCATCGGCGCATCGGTCTTCGTGGCGGTGATCCTGTTCTTCTTCCTGGGCACTTTGCGCCCCCTGGTGATCGCGTTGACCGCGATTCCTGCCTCGATCTTCGTGACCGGGCTGGTGTTCCACTATTTCGGCCTATCAATCAACACCATGACGCTCGGTGGGCTGGCGATCGCCATCGGCGGTCTCGTGGACGATGCTGTGGTCGATGTGGAGAACATCATGCGGCGGCTCAAGGAGGACCGCACCCGCCACCCTGAGAACCGGCTGACGCCCCTGGTCATCGTTGCCAGGGCCTCGATGGAGGTTCGCTCGGCGATTCTCTACGCCACGATGATCATTGTGCTGGTGTTCCTGCCCCTGTTCGCGCTGCCGGGGATGGAGGGGCGCTTGTTCGTGCCGCTGGGCATCGCCTTCATCGTCTCCACGCTGGCCTCGCTGCTGGTCTCTGTGACGGTCACTCCGGTGCTTTCGTACTACCTGCTGCCCAAGATGAGGACGCTGGACCATGGCGACACTCGGCTTCTAGCCTGGTTGAAGACGCGCTATCAGGGCGGCCTGCAGCGGGTCTTGCAGCGGCCGCGTGCCGCCCTTGGCATGGCCGCTGTGGCTGTCACACTGGCTGTCGCCGCGGTGCCATTCTTCCCGACCACGTTCCTGCCCCCGTTCAATGAAGGAACGTTGCTGGTGGGCCTGCGCCTGAATCCCGGTGTGACGCTGGCCGAATCTTCGGCGCTTGCCCAGCAAGCCGAGCTGCTGGTCGCGCAGGTGCCAGAGGTGCAGCACGTGGGCCGGCGCAGCGGACGGGCCGAGCTGGACGAGCATGCCGAAGGCGTGCATGTCAGCGAGCTGGACGTGGGCCTGCTGCCCGCCTCGGAGCTAAAGCGCTCCATGGAGGAGATCACCGCCGACATCCGTTCGCGTCTGGCTCACTTGCCCGGCTCCATCGGCATTGGCCAGCCGATCTCGCACCGCATCGACCACATGTTGTCGGGGGTGCGCTCGCAGATCGCCATCAAGGTGTTCGGCGAGGACCTGGACGTCCTGCGCGGGCAGGCGGATCTGCTGCGCGCCAAGCTGGCCGGAATTCCGGGGCTTGCTGACCTGGAGATCGAAAAGCAGGTCCTAGCGCCGCAGATCAAAATCCGCGTGGATTATGCGGCGGCGGGACGCTACGGCGTGGCCGCACCGCAAATTCTGTCCACGCTGCAAAGCCTGGTCGAAGGCGAAAAGATCACCGAGGTCATCGAGGGCAACCGCCGCTTCGCGCTGGTGGTTCGCCTGCCCGAGCAGGCGCGGTCGATTGAGGGCTTGAGCCGCATCCTCATCGACACGCCCATGGGTCGGGTCCCGTTGTCGCGCCTTGCCACCATCGAAGACAGCGACGGCCCCAACCAGGTCAGCCGCGACGATGGCCGTCGACGCATAGTTTTGTCGGCCAACGCTCAGGGACGGCCGCTGTCCGAAGTAGTGGCCGACATACGCAGCGTCGTCCAAGAAGTGCGCTTGCCCGAAGGCTACTTCATCACGCTGGGCGGCCAGTTCCAGGCACAAGAGGAAGCCTCGCGACTGGTGGGCCTGCTGTCCATCGTCTCCCTGACGCTCATGTTCGTGGTGTTGTACACGCGCTACAAGTCGGTCGCCCTATCAGCGCTCATCATGGTGAACATTCCATTGGCCCTGGTCGGCGCCGTGTTGGGGCTGTGGCTGTCTGGCCAGCCGTTGTCCGTGGCCGCCCTGGTCGGCTTCATCACGCTCGCGGGTATTTCTGTGCGCAACGGCATCCTGAAGGTGAGCCACTACCTCAACCTCATGCGCATGGAGGGCGAGGACTTCGACCAGAAGATGATCGTGCGTGGCTCGCTCGAACGGCTTTCCCCGGTTCTGATGACCGCGCTGGTCACGGCCTTCGCGCTGGCCCCGCTGCTGTTCGAGGCGTCCCGACCCGGTACTGAGATCCTGCACCCCGTCGCGGTGGTGATCTTCTCGGGGCTGGTCAGCTCCACGCTGCTAGACACCTTCCTTACACCCGCCATGTTCTGGCTGTTCGGCCGCAAGCCTGCCGAACGCCTGCTGGACGACCGCGACGCGGAGGCATTCTGATGCAACGCCTTCTGTCACCCGATTTCAACCACCGTAACCCTATAGGAGCTTTCATGTCTGTTCGATTTCGTTCCCTCACGGCTGGCACCGCCCTCGCCCTGGCATCCGTCACCGCCTTCGCCGCAGGCGACCATGACCACGCGCATGACCACAAGCCGCTGCATGGTGGCGTCGTGACCGAAGTCCGGGACGTGGACTACGAGTTGGTCGTTCAGCCCGCAGCAGCGCAACTCTACCTGCGCGACCACGGCAAGCAGGTCAATGTAAGCAACACCAAAGCCAAGCTCACACTGTTGACCGGCTCACAAAAGCAGGAGGTGCAACTCACGCCTGCCGCGGACGGAAGCCGCCTCGAAGGCAGCGGGACCTTCGCCGCAGCCAAGGGCACGAAGGCCGTCGTCCAAGTCGAACGTGGGGGCAATACCGCGAGCGCCCGGTTCGTTCTGCCGTAGTGTTCAACGTGATCGTCAGGGAACGAGCTGTAATCTGGCGACCACCTGACAAAAGGCGCGACATAGGCGCTCACTATTTCCTCAAAAACTTTGGAGATGTAAATCATGGAAATGCATTTCGACGTCATTGTTATCGGTGCCGGCCCAGGCGGATACATCGCGGCCATTCGCGCTGCCCAATTAGGCATGAAGGTCGCTTGTGTAGATGCCTGGAAGAACAAGGACGGAAAGCCAGCACCTGGCGGCACCTGCAACAACATCGGTTGTATCCCTTCGAAAGCGCTACTGCAGTCGTCAGAGAACTTTGAACAAGCCAAGCACCACTTTGGCACGCACGGCATCTCCACGGGTGATCTGCGCATGGATGTGACCACGATGTTGGAACGTAAGAATCAGGTCGTGAAGTCCAGCAACGAAGGCATCCTTTATCTGTTCCGCAAAAACAAGGTCCAGTTTTTCAACGGCCTGGCGTCTTTCACCAGGACTGTCGATGGTGGCTTCGAGGTGAGCGTCGCCGCCGATGAGGCTGTTACCTTGGTTGGCAAGCAGATCATCGTTGCCACAGGCTCCAACGTGCGGCCGCTCCCCAACCTACCGTTCGATGAGCGGGTCGTGCTCTCCAACGACGGCGCGCTGGACATCGCGGCTGTGCCTGATCGGTTGGCCGTCATCGGTGCCGGCGTGATCGGCCTGGAGCTGGGCTCCGTTTGGCGCCGCCTGGGGGCGGATGTCACGATCCTCGAAGGCTTGCCCAGCTTCCTGCCAATCGTCGACCAAGCCATCGCCAAGGAGGCGAAGAAGGCGTTCGACAAGCAAGGCCTGAAGATCGAACTAGGTGCGAAGGTTCGCGAAGTCAATGCAACCGAGGCTGGCGTGACTATTCACTACACCGACAGCCAGGGCCAGACGCAGTCCTTGCAGGCAGACAAAGTGATCGTGGCTATCGGCCGTGTGCCGAACACCGAAGGCCTGAATCCGGCCGCCGTGGGACTCCAATTGGATGAGCGCGGCGCCGTACTGGTGGACGATGAATGCCGCACCAGTGTGCCCGGCATCTGGGCCATCGGTGACGTGGTGCGTGGCCCGATGTTGGCGCACAAGGCGGAAGAGGAAGGTGTCGCAGTGGCCGAGCGCATTGCCGGCCAGCACGGTCACGTCGATTTCAATACGATCCCCAACGTCATCTACACCAGCCCGGAGATTGCCTGGGTAGGCCGCACCGAGCAGCAGCTCAAAGAGCAGGGCACCGCCTATCGAATTGGTTCCTTCCCGTTCATGGCCAATGGCCGCGCGCGTGCGCTGGGCGACACGACGGGCCTCGTCAAGGTGATCGCCGATCCTGCCACTGATGAGATACTCGGCGTGCATGTGGTCGGCCCGCAGGCCAGTGAACTGGTGGCCGAGGCCGTGATCGCCATAGCGTTCAAGGCCAGCAGCGAAGACATCGCCCGCATCTGCTTTGCCCATCCGACCCTCTCCGAGACGTTCAAAGAGGCCTCGCTGGCCGTGGACAAGCGCGCGCTCAACTTCTGATTGATCGGAAGCGGCATCCAAACCACCTCACCGAACGCAGCTGCGGGCGGTGGGGCGCATATCGCCATGGAACGTAGGCCACGCTGCAACGGCATGCTATGCCCAACAGTTACTCGTCGTTGTGGTCTTCCGCGATGTGGGTGGCCATATCCAGCAGCACCTGGTTCACGTGCTTGTCCGCCACCTCATAGAAGATCTGTTTGGCCTGGCGCACGCCCTTGACCAGGCGAGCACCGCGCAGCAGCCGCAGGTGGTGGCTCACCAGCGACTGCGAGAGTTCGAGGGTTTCAGCAATGTCCCCGACCGAGGAGGAGCCCTTCATGCAGCACAGCATGATTCTCAGCCGGGACGGGTCACCCAGGAGGCGGAATGTCTCAGCCAAGATGGTCACGTCATTCTGTGACAGCGATTCCAAATCGGCGCTGGGACCCTTCGGTGGGGTACTGAATGGCTTACTTATATTCATTTTTAAAATATTTCCTATCCTCGAATGGCTGTTTTCGCTCTTCAGAATTAACAAGGCAGCGGCCGCTTAGGCTCGCGCAGCAAAGAACCAGTGCGAGCCTGGCAGGCAAGGCCTCCGTTCCCCGTGCGCCGGGTCATTTCTGAAACCTGACAGCATCCGAAAAAGCGCTTGACCTTCCCACGATGGTAAACCCTAAGCTCCCTCCATGTCGAATTTCAACTATGGGAAGCACACCATGAGCATGGCAACAACGAGTAGTGCTGGCGCCCAAGCAGCGGCAATCAGCCTGCCCATCGAGGGCATGACCTGCGCGAGCTGCGTCGGCCGAGTCGAGGCCGCCCTGGCCAAGGTGCCGGGCGTGGACAGCGTGTCCGTCAATCTCGCCACCGAGCGGGCGGACATCCGCCTGGCCGGTCCTGTCGATCGCATCGCGTTGATCCAGGCGGTCGAGAAGGTCGGCTACGACGTGCCGGCTGGCACCGTCGAACTGGCGGTCGAGGGCATGACCTGCGCCTCCTGCGTGGGCCGCGTCGAGAAGGCACTCAAGGCCGTGCCCGGCGTCACCGAGGCCACGGTCAACCTCGCGACCGAGCGTGCCACCGTGCGCGGCGTGGCCGCCGTGGCGGACCTGATCGCGGCCATCGAGAAGGTCGGCTACGAGGCCAGCCCGGTCGATACCGGCGCGCACGCCGACGAGGAAGCCGCCGAGAAGAAGGACGCCGAGCGCGCCGAACTCAAGCGCGACCTGACCCTGGCCGCCGTGCTGGCGCTGCCTGTGTTCGTGCTCGAAATGGGCTCGCACATGATTCCCGGCATGCACGAGTGGGTGGCTTCCACCATCGGCATCCAGCAGAGTTGGTATCTGCAGTTCGTGCTGACCCTGCTGGTGCTCGCCATTCCGGGCTGGCGCTTCTACGAGAAGGGCTTCCCGGCGCTGTTCCGCCTGGGTCCCGACATGAACTCGCTGGTCGCGGTCGGCACGGCCGCGGCCTTCGGCTATTCGATGGTCGCCACATTCGCGCCCAGTCTGCTGCCGGCCGGCACGGTGAACGTGTACTACGAGGCGGCCGCCGTCATCGTGGCGCTGATCCTGCTGGGCCGCTTTCTTGAGGCACGGGCCAAGGGCCGCACCTCCGAGGCCATCAAGCGCCTGGTCGGCCTGCAGGCCAAGGAGGCGCACGTGCTGCGCGACGGCCGCATCGTGGACATCCCGATCAACGACGTGGCGCAGGGCGACATCGTGGAAGTGCGCCCTGGCGAGCGCGTGCCGGTCGATGGTGAAGTGACCGAGGGCCTCAGCTTCGTGGACGAGTCGATGATCACCGGCGAGCCGATTCCCGTCGAAAAGGCGGAAGGCAGCACCGTGGTCGGCGGCACCGTCAACCAGAAGGGTGCGCTGACGCTGCGCGCGACCGCCGTGGGCGGTCAGACCATGCTGGCGCAGATCATCCGCATGGTCGAGCAGGCGCAAGGTTCCAAGCTGCCGATCCAGGCCGTGGTGGACAAGGTGACACTGTGGTTCGTGCCCGCCGTCATGCTGGCCGCCGTGCTGACCTTCCTGGTCTGGCTGGTGTTCGGCCCGTCGCCCGCGCTGTCCTTCGCGCTGGTCAATGCCGTGGCGGTGCTGATCATTGCCTGCCCGTGCGCCATGGGTCTGGCGACGCCGACCTCCATCATGGTCGGCACCGGCCGCGGCGCCGAGATGGGCGTGCTGTTCCGCAAGGGTGAAGCCCTGCAACTGCTCAAGGACGCCAAGGTGGTGGCCGTGGACAAGACCGGCACGCTGACCGAGGGCCGCCCGGTCCTGACCGACCTGGAGATTGCCGACGGATTTGACCGCAACCAGGTGCTGGCGAAGGTCGCCGCTGTCGAATCGCGCTCGGAGCATCCGATCGCACGCGCCATCGTCGAGTCGGCCGTGGAAGGTGGCATCGCGCTGCCGACGATGACAGACTTCGATTCGGTCACGGGCATGGGCGTGCGCGCCACCGTGGACGGCGCGCGTGTCGAGGTCGGTGCCGATCGCTTCATGCGTGAGCTGGGGTTGGACGTGGGCGGCTTCGCTCGCACGGCCGAGCGCCTGGGCAATGAGGGCAAGTCGCCGCTGTACGCCGCGATCGACGGCCGGCTGGCCGCCATCATCGCCGTCGCCGACCCGATCAAGTCCAGCACGCCCACGGCCATCGCCGCGCTGCACCAACTCGGCCTGAAGGTGGCAATGATCACCGGCGACAACGCGCGTACCGCGCAGGCCATCGCCAAGCAACTGGGCATCGACGAGGTGGTGGCCGAAGTGCTGCCTGAGGGCAAGGTCGAAGCCGTGCGCCGGCTGAAGGCCAGCCACGGCCAGATCGCCTACGTGGGCGACGGCATCAACGACGCCCCAGCGCTGGCCGAGGCAGACGTGGGCCTGGCGATCGGCACCGGCACCGACGTGGCGGTGGAGTCGGCCGACGTGGTGCTGATGTCCGGCAACCTGCAGGGTGTGCCCAACGCCATCGCGCTGTCCAAGGCCACCATCGGCAACATCCGCCAGAACCTGTTCTGGGCGTTTGGCTACAACACGGCCCTGATCCCGGTGGCCGCGGGCGTGCTGTACCCCGCCTATGGCGTCCTGTTATCGCCGATCTTCGCGGCCGGCGCAATGGCACTGTCTAGCGTGTTCGTGCTCGGCAATGCGCTGCGTCTTCGCCGCTTCCAGCCGCCGCTGGCGGCCGACACCGCTCAATGAGAAAGGAGGAACACCATGAACATCGGTGAAGCATCCAAGGCCTCGAAGGTCTCGGCCAAGATGATCCGCTACTACGAGCAGATCGGCCTGATCCCTCCGGCTGACCGCACCGATTCGGGCTACCGCGCCTATACCCAGGACGACGTTCACCGGTTGCATTTCATCCGGCGTGCGCGCGACCTCGGCTTCTCGGTGGCCGAGATCACGGACCTGCTGGGGCTGTGGAATGACAAGTCGCGCCAGAGTGCTGACGTCAAGCGTCTGGCCCAGCAACACATCGACGAGTTGGATCGGCGCATCGAGAGCATGCTGGAGATGGCCGCGACGCTCAAGGCGCTGATCCGGTGTTGCGCCGGCGATGAACGGCCCGACTGCCCGATCTTGCACACGCTGGAGCAGCCCGATACCAGTGACGACGAGCCCGAAGCGCGCACCGGCGCCGTACCGCGCCGCGCGCGAGCCAGCGCAGCAGGAAAAAAGCCGCGTGCGCACTGAGCAGCCAGGAGAGATATGCCCAAAATCACCGTCTTGCCCCATCCTGAACTGGCTCCCGAGGGCGCCGAACTAAACGTGCCAGCCGGCACTTCGATCTGCGAGGCCCTGCTGGACAACGGCATCGAGATCGAGCATGCCTGCGACATGAGCTGTGCCTGCACGACCTGTCACTGCATCGTGCGCAAGGGGTTCGATTCCCTCAACGAGGTCGAGGAGTGCGAGGACGATCTGCTCGACAGGGCCTGGGGACTGGAGGCGCAGTCGCGGCTGAGCTGCCAGGCCATCGTTGCGACCGAAGACCTGACCGTCGAGATCCCCAAGTACACGATCAACCATGCCAAGGAGAACCACTAGGAGCCTGCGTGCTGCCTCAGGCGCACCGGCCTGCGGCAGGGTTGCTCTGGTAGATGGAGGACTGACGGCATTACAGCCTGACGACCGACCCGCGAGCCAGATTCCTACACCCCCTTGCATCACCGCCGGTTAGGCTGGAAATGTCGTCAAAGTCCTTCAATCCGTGATAGTCGGCGCTGCGGCCGGCCCATGAAAAGGCCCACAGGAGAAGTCCAGCATGTCTGCGCCCAAACAAGCCACGCTCTACCGGATGGTCATGCCCGGCCATACCTGCCCCTACGGGCTGAAGTCGCTCGATCTGCTCAACCGCAAGGGCTACGAGGTCGAGGACAAACACTTGGCGAGCCGCGAGCAGACGGATGCGTTCAAGAAGGAGCATGGCGTCGAGACCACGCCCCAGGTCTTCATAAACGGGCGGCGCGTGGGCGGCTATGACGACCTGCGCAAATTCTTCGGCATGTCCGTGAAGGACAAGAACGCCGTGACCTACACCCCTGTGATCGCGCTGTTCGCCATGGCGGCCGCGATGGCGCTGGCGGCGAGCTGGGCGGCCTTCGGCCAGCTCTGGAGCATTCAGGCGGCAGAGTGGTTCGTGGCCTTTGCCATGTGTCTCTTGGCGCTGCAGAAGCTCAAGGACGTGGACGGCTTCGCGACGATGTTCCTCAACTACGACCTGCTGGCCAAGCGCTGGGTTCGGTATGCCTATTTCTACCCGTTCGCGGAGGCCATCGCAGGTGTCCTGATGGTCGCGGGCGTGGGGATGTGGGTGTCGATTCCGTTGGCGCTGTTCATCGGGACCGTCGGGGCCGTGTCGGTTTTCAAGGCGGTCTATGTCGATCGCCGGGAACTCAAGTGCGCCTGCGTGGGCGGGGACAGCAACGTGCCGCTGGGCTTCGTGTCCCTGACCGAGAACCTGATGATGGTGGCGATGGCCCTGTGGATGTGGGCCAAGGTCGCCTACCTTGGGATGCACTGAGCGCCGCGCCAGGTACGGCGCAGCGCACGTGCTCGCATCGGCCGTCCTGTGTGCAGGCCGGCCACGACGCGGTGTTACTGCGCGCGCGGCGGGAAGCCAGCTTCGCTCAGGGCCGCGGCGATCTGCTCTTGCGAGGCCGAGGTCTGGACCTCGACACGGCGGGTCGGCGGGTCCGTGACGATCTTGGCGTTGGGGTCGATCGTTTGGATCGTTTTCGTCACAGTGCGGGCGCAGCCGCCGCAGGTCATGTCTTCGAGATGGAATTGCATGGAAAACTCCTTTCGGGTTGGGGTGTTTGAAGTGTGCTCCTTGCCACCGTTGGAAGGTCAATCGCTATTTGCATCCCCGCCACACCAACCGGCCGAATGCTCATAGGGGCAAGGCCGTGGTGCTCTTTACGCGATCCAGCACGAAGCTGGTCTTGCAGTCCTGCACGCTGGGGTGCTTGAGCAGCGTGTCGAGCACGAAGCGGGAGTAGTGAGCCATGTCCATGACGACCACCCGCAGCAGATAGTCCATGTCGCCGGTCAGCGCATGGCACTCCACAACCTCTGGCCAGTTCTGGACAGACGCGCGGAACACGTCCATGGGATTGCGCTTGTGCGAGTCGGAGTACTGGGCCGACTTCTACACGAAGTTCTTCAACTTCCAAGAGATCCGCTACTTCGACATCAACGGCGAGTACACCGGCCTAGCCTCCAAGGCGATGAGCGCGCCGGACGGCCTGATCCGCATCCCGCTGAACGAGGAAGCACGCCAGGGCGGCGGCCAGATTGAGGAATTCTTGATGCAGTTCAGCGGCGAGGGCATCCAGCACATCGCCCTGCTGTGCGACAACCTACTCGATGCGCTCGACCGCGTGCAGATGGCCGGTATCCCGCTGCTGACCGCCCCCAACGACATCTATTACGCAAACTTGGAAAAGCGCCTGCCCGGCCATGGCCAGCCCGTGCCCGAGTTGCAGGCGCGCGGCATTCTGCTCGACGGCACGACCGAAGGCGGCCAGCCCCGCCTGCTGCTGCAGATATTCTCCGAGCCGCTGCTTGGCCCGGTGTTCTTCGAGTTCATCGAGCGCAAGGGCAACTACCGCGAGGGCTTCGGCGAAGGAAACTTCGGTGCCTTGTTCGAGTCGATGGAACGCGACCAGATCAACCGTGGCTCGTTGGAAATCAACCCGGCCTGATTTGGGCCTTTCCATGAAGGCAGAGCGCCTTCAGTCCTACATCTCGCGAGCCCCTCTGTGGGCTCGCGCTACTTTGGCGTCAGTACTGCCTTAGCCGCTCAAGCATTGAGCGGGTTGGCTTCGGCGTCACGTTCCGAAACAGTTGCTACCGCCCTTGACTTGAGTTAATACATGAACATATGTATTATTATTCAAATACACCGATGGCCTTTTTCCTCGCCCTGAAGAGGGACCCAGCACTACCTCGCCCCCTCTAAGCGCACTTCGGCAGCAATGCGCCGTGGCCAACCCAATGACCAGGATTGCTGAAGGACGTGCCCATGGAACTTCGTCATTTGCGCTGCTTCGTGGCTCTCGCCGAAGAGCTGCATTTCACCCGTGCTGCGGAGCGCTTGCACATCGAGCAGCCGCCGCTGTCCCGCACGATCAAGGAATTGGAAGACGAACTGGGGGTGCTGCTCTTTGACCGCGATCGGCGGGGAACGCGGTTGACGCCAGCGGGCACCACCTTCCTTCAGGACATTCGCAGGCTGTTCACCAACCTGGAGCAGGCACGAGAAAACGTCAGGGCGATCGCCGCAGGCCTAAGAGGCAGCGTGCGCATCGCCATCTCCGATGGCGCCATCGACCCGCGGCTGTCTGCACTTCTTGCCCTGTGCCGCCAGGAGGAGCCGGAGATCGAAATACGGCTCTCCGAGGTCACCCTGGCGGAACAGTTGCGGGGACTGCGATCCGGCGACTTCGCGATCGGTTTCGCACACACCGCGGACGTCGGCGACGGACTGGTGACGGAGCCCATCTGGCAGGACCCGCTGGTGGTGACCGTGCCGATCCGGCACCCGTTGCTGGCCCACAAGGAAGTGTCGCTACGTGAACTCGTGAGTTACCCGCTGGTGATGTGCGATCCGCAGCTTTGCGAGGGCTACTGCCGCGAATTGACCCGGCTGCTACATCCCCTGGAGCGCGAGTCCACCATCGTTGAGCATGTCTCGTCGCTGGACATGATGCTCACATTGGTCGGAGCTGGTTACGGCATCGGCTTCGCAACGGCGACCCGAATCGCGGCGTGTCAACGTCCCGACGTGGTGATCCGGCCGTTGGCGCTCGATTCGGCCGTCATCATCACCTACCTGCTTCGGCCCGAAGGCGGTAGCGGACTATCCGCACCCGTAGAGCGCTTCATCGAGCGTTTGCGTTCGCCAAAGAGCGATTAGCTACGACGCCTGCGCCACATCCGGCGTCACGCATCGCCCTGAAGGTAGAGGTTGCGCTCCGTGGCCGTCATCAGTTCGGCCGAGCTGATCTTGAGAGCCAGGGAAATTTTTAGAATGAGAGCGAGTGTCGGCATGTGCTCGCCGCGCTCAATCTTGCCCATGTGCGAGCGCGCGATCCCCGCCAAGCCCGCGAACTCATCCTGAGCAATCCCCTGAGCCAGGCGAGCGGCTCGCACCGCTTGCCCGAACGCCAACGCCGGTGCGGACTCATAGGTGGTTACTCCGGCGGGCCGTCCAGGCCGAATAGTGCGCTTCTGCATTCGCAGAAGCGTCATGGAATCACTGATCTTTAACCACGTTAAAGATATCTCTTTAGTATGATGTCGGTAGGTCTTTTCGATCCCCTCCCGCCGCCTCTTTGGGGGTATCCATGCATGACGTCATCAGTCCGCGCCCGAATTTCACGGTCGCCATAGCGCCAGGTGTACCGTCTTCACGGCTGTCGGCGCTGCTTGCACTGCAGCGAGCGCAGGAGCCGGGCGTCGCGATGGCCGTGCGTGAAGTTTCGGATCAAGAGTTGATGACGGGCCTGCAGGAGGGCCGCTACGACGCGGGACTATCTCTTAGCGGTGCAGGGGATCACCTGACGAGTAGCCGGAGGCTATGGTGCGAAAGCATGGCCGTTGCGATACCACCGCGGTCCCGCTTAGTTAACCACGCGAAGCTCACCATCTCAGATCTTCAGGGTTATCCAATCTATCGCTGGCGGGTGGAGGCTTGTCCCTTGCTGGACGAGAGGTTGGCCTCCCTCATGCCGATGGACCAAGAGAACATCCTGTCTGCAACTTCATTCGAGATGATGGCGCTGTGGGTCTCATCCGGCTACGGCATCGGCGTATGCGCGCAATCGCGCATCGAGCGTGCCCATCAATGGGGGATCGGCATGCGACCGCTCGCCGATGGCCCCTACAATATCGTGACGTACCTCCAACGGCCCCACGCGCAAGCCGATTCTGCTGCCAAGCGGTTCGAGCGTAGAGCGCTACAGATTGCTGGGGAAGGTGCAAGGTGATGGGCCTACGGCCGGAAGCGTCATCCCGGCCATAGGCTGACCCGTGGATTAGGTTCCCTCGATCACCACAGCGCTGTCCACTAGCCCACGAACGCTCTGCCGCACATCTTCCGGGACGGGCTGCGGGACGACGGCCTTGGGCACATCCTCGTGATGCCGGTAGTCGCCCATGATGACCCGTACGATCGCCGGCACGTTGGTCGGCGTGACCGCATCGATGGCGGCGCGATCGCCCAGGTCAGGGTGCGGCTGGGTCAGCATGCGGTAAAGTCCCCAAGAATCCGCGTGCGGGCACTGGTTCATGAGCACCTGGGCCAGCCTGTGTTTGAGCGGCACCAGTTGCCAGTCCGGAACACGCTGTCCCCGATTGCCAAGACTGATAGCCAGCAACTTTCCGGCTTTCAGTTCGCGGTTGATCTGGTCCTTGGACTTCCCGGCCAGCTTGCCGAACAACGGGACCGGCAGGCTGTTCGGCGACTCGTAGATAGCCAGCATTTCCTCGCGCTCGCGCTGGATCGCGGACACTTCCGGCTCTGGGACATGCACCGGAGGCGGCGGCAGATGCGATAGTCTCCGGAACGTGATTCCGCCGCTGCTCGAAGTGACGACAATGGGCGTTGCGACAAGGGACCGCACGCCGGGCACAGGCGGTTCGGCCACGGTGGGGGCCGCACCCACCGCCTCTTCCACTTCTGCCATCGCAGGCACCCCATCGATGCGGATGGTCAGGTGTGCGCTCGCAGCTTCTACCTCGCCCTGTTCGAGCAGGTCGAGGCGATCGGCCCAGTCCTGCATCATCCGGCGCCTCGGCTCCACGTATTTGGCGTGGTTGTAGGCCGAGCTGACCTTGTTGGGGTCAGAGTGCGATAGCTGTGCATCAACCCAAATTTTTGGATAGCCGATTTCGTTCAGCGCCGTCGAGATGGTGCCGCGGATGCCGTGCCCCGTCAGGCGCCCCTCGTAGCCCATGAGTTGCAAGGCCTTGTTCAGGGTATTTTCGCTGATGCGCTTCTTGAGTTCGCTGGTATGAGCCAACAGGTACTTCTGCGCCGGCCGCATCGCGCTCAGCAGGTAGCGCACGATCTCGATGGCTTGCAGAGAGAGGGGCACGATGTAGGGCGGCACGTCCTGCGGCCGCTTTCCGGCCTTGCGCATTTCGTCCTGGAGCTGCTTGACGAATTGCGGTGGGATGATCCACAAGCCGCGGTCGAGGTCGAATTGCTCAGGCTCGGCAAGCCGCAATTCGCCCGTCCGCACCCCAGTTAACAACAGCAGCCGCACGCCAAACTGGGTCTGCCAGCCGCGGGGGGTGTAGAGCCGAAGCTTCTGAAGGAACTCGGGCATCTCGAGCAGGTGCAGATAGGGATTGTGGGTCACCGGAGGCTTTGGTTCGGCCACCACATCCAGGTCAGCAGCAGGGTTGACCTCCAAGCCCTCGGCAACGACCAAGGCATAGCGGAACATCTGGTTGAACCAGGTGCGAACCTTTTCGGCGGTGGTGAACGCTTTGCGCTTCTCGATCGCCGCCAGAACTCCCAGGAGCTGAGGGCGGCGAATGTCGTAGATCGACATCTTCCCTAAGGCTGGCAGCACGTCCTTGTTGAAGATGCGCAGGATCTGCGACAGGGTGCTCTGGCGGCCTTCCTTGAGTTCCTTGCGGCGATGCTCGACCCAGGCATCAAAAACGTTCCTAAAGGTGTATTCACCCGCCAATTTGGCCGCGTGCCGGCGCTGGTCACGCTCGATTTGCGGATCAACCCCCCTGGCAAGCAGGGCTTGGGCCTTATCCCGCTCGACGCGGGCCTCGCGCAAGCTGAGGGCAGGATATCCGCCCAGGGACATACGTTTTTGCTTGCCCAGCCAGTAGTAGCGGAACATCCACGACTTACCGCCTGCAGCAGAGACCATCAGACCCAGGCAATCATTATCGGAGAGGGTGTAGCGTTTTCCGGTGGTTCTTGCCTGCCGGACGGTCAGATCAGAGAGTGCCATTTCGAGGCTCCTAAGTAATGACTCAGGCCCTATGCTCGTCATGGTTCCCGCTCAGCCCCAGCAACTATCCGGTAGCCGTCCACCCGTATTCTTGTGCCTTAATTGGTCACTCAAAAACGGTAGCTGTGGGTGGATTTCCGTGGCGCTCGCTGGAATGAAAAAAGGGGCTGAAGCCCCTTTTTTCAATGACTTACAGACGTCAGTAGAAGTCTGTAGATCATAATTTGGAGCGGGAAACGAGACTCGAACTCGCGACCCCGACCTTGGCAAGGTCGTGCTCTACCAACTGAGCTATTCCCGCATATGGCGTCCCCTAGGGGACTCGAACCCCTGTTACCGCCGTGAAAGGGCGGTGTCCTAGGCCACTAGACGAAGGGGACACGCTACTGAAACACATGGTGTGTGTTCCAGTGCCCAGAGGCCTTGTCCGAAGACTTGGTCCTGGTTTCACTCAATGCCGCCCGAAGGCCACACTGCTTGTAAATTGGAGCGGGAAACGAGACTCGAACTCGCGACCCCGACCTTGGCAAGGTCGTGCTCTACCAACTGAGCTATTCCCGCATATGGCGTCCCCTAGGGGACTCGAACCCCTGTTACCGCCGTGAAAGGGCGGTGTCCTAGGCCACTAGACGAAGGGGACACACGTACAACATTCACTCCCTACCGCGTTTCGCTGTGTGCTTTACGCTGTAAGTGGCGCGCATTCTATGGATGGATTGAAAGGTCGTCAACCCCCAAGGATAAATTTATTTAAATCAATGACTTCGCCATGGTTTCACGGCCTTCGCGGGCATTGGCACCGTCCGAGCCTTGACGCCTATATTCTGGCGTTCGACAAGACGCTATAGTTCACCCAGGCAAATGATGGCAATGTGCATCCATTCAGGGAACGCCTACTTATATAGAAGAAATCACCTGGGCAACTGGTCGATCGGTCCTATCCGCCGGATGACCCAGTCACTACACTCCACAGCAAACCCTATTAAAGAGGTCACACCAGTGACACCACTCATGATCACCCTGCTGGTAATAGCCGGGATCGTAATACTGATCGCCATTGGCTACATGAACCACGTGGTGGAAAACAACAAGCTGGAAAAGAAGCGTACCGAGATCGAGCTTAACGATCGGCTGCGTCGCTGCGGTGAAATTACCGAGACCTTCCCCGGCCAACTGATGACCCCAGCGCTCAAGCTATTGCTGGCTCGCCTGGAACTGAACGTCAACCAGCGCCTGTTGAATCTCAACAAGTCCAGCACACCGCTCAAGGCGCGTATCACCGAACTGAATGCGCTGATCGCCCAAGGCGAATCGATTCCGGTGGCCAACCCACCGGCACCGATCCAGACCGAGGCCAAGGCCAAGGACGTGCGCTTCCTGCTCGAAGCCCTGCACGGCCAAGTCACCCGCGCCGCGCAGGATGGCTTCCTGCCGACCAACGAAGCCAAGCACTGGATCAAGGAAATCCGTCATATCCTGGTGCTGCTGCACATCGAGTTTTTCAACAACCTCGGCCAGCACGCCCTGCTGCAAGGCCAACCCGGCCAGGCACGCCTGGCGTTCGAGCGCGGCGTGCAGTACCTGCGCAAACAGCCGGAGCCGGTGCTCTACAGCGCCCAGTTGCAACTGCTGGAGTCCCAACTGGCGCGCGCCAACTCCACAGTGCTGACAAACAGCCAGCCTGCCGAGGACGAAGTCAACGAGTTGACCGAGGGCTTGAAAGTTGTTGACGCTGACGCCGAGTGGAAGAAGAAAGCTATTTACGATTGATGGCAACGCGAGCGCAATGCTCAAAGCAACGAAGGTCAAAGGTGGGGCTTGCCGGCGACGACGTCGGCTCAGCAAGGATTGATGTTGACTGACCCGCCGCTTTCGCGAGCAAGCCCGCACACAGTTCGATGGTGGGGTGTCAGGTAGATCAGCATCGGCTGGCAGGCCTTTATCGCAGGCAAGCCAGCTCCCACAATGGGGCCGCTAAGGAAAATCCGATTCTGCCACATGCCATTAATATGACCCTATCCCCCCGCCCCCGACTAGCGTAAAAAAGTGCCCCTCACTCCGTGAAACTAGAGGCCTGTTATGCCTGTCGCCGTGATTGATGGACAACCGCTGCACTATATCGACCAGGGCGCCGGCCCCGTCGTGCTACTGGGTTCGAGTTACCTGTGGGCCAGCGACATGTGGGCGCCGCAGATTGAAGCGCTGTCGCAGCAATACCGCGTGATCGTCCCCGAGTTGTGGGGCCACGGTGAGTCCGGGCCGTTGCCAGCAAACACCCATTCCCTGGATGACCTCGCCCGCCAGGCCCTGGCGCTGCTGGATCACCTGAGCATCGAGCAAGCCAACCTGGTGGGGCTCTCGGTCGGCGGCATGTGGGGCGCACGCCTGGCGCTGCTGGCTCCCGAGCGCATCAACAGCGTGGTGCTGATGGACACCTACCTAGGGGCTGAACCCGAAGCAACGCGCCAGTACTATTTCTCGCTGTTCAAGATGATTGAAGACGCCGGGGCGATCCCCGAACCGTTGCTGGATGTGATCGCACCGATCTTCTTCCGCCCGAACATCGACCGCGAATCCGCGCTGTACCAGGACTTTCGCCAGTCACTGCAAGGCTTCCCCAAAGAACGCTTGCTGGACAGTATCGTGCCACTGGGCCGCCTGATCTTCAGCCGCAAAGACATCTTGGAGCAATTACCTGGCTTGGACGCCGACACCACCTTGGTGATGTGCGGCGAACAGGACAAACCCCGACCACCCGCCGAATCCGAGGAAATGGCCGACCTGATTGGTTGCGACCTGATCCTGATCCCCGAGGCTGGGCATATCTCAAGCCGCGAGAACCCCGACTTCGTCAACGAGGCGCTGCTGTCCTTCCTCGCCAACCACGCCTGATCGCCCTGCCCTCAGATCGCAGCGTCTACGCTGCGATCAAAGGCGGAAATGCCCCACCATCCCCTTGAGTTGCGCGCCCAACTGCGCCAACTGGATGCTCGAGGCGGCATTGCCTTGCATGCTCAACGCAGAATGATCGGCACTCGCCCGAATACTGGTGACGCTGCGGTTGATCTCTTCGGCCACCGAGCTTTGCTCCTCGGCGGCGGCGGCGATCTGTTGGTTCATCTGCTGGATCAATGAAACAGCCGCCGCAATGCTGCCCAAGGCCCCTTCGGTCTCCAGTGCATCACTGACCGCCAGTTTCACCAGCTCGCCACTCTGCTGGATCTGCTGCACCGAGGACTGCGCCGCACTGCGCAGCGTGCTGACCAGCCGTTCGATTTCCTCGGTCGATTGTTGGGTGCGCTTGGCCAGTGCCCGCACTTCATCGGCCACCACCGCAAAGCCACGCCCCTGCTCACCGGCACGCGCCGCCTCAATCGCAGCGTTCAAAGCCAGCAAGTTGGTCTGTTCGGCCACGCTCTGGATCACGCTCAAGACGGTACCTATATTCTGGATTTGCGCGCTGAGGCTTTCGATGCTGGCGCTGGCACTGTTGCTCGACGTCGCCAGCAATTCGATACGCTGAAGGCTCATGCGTACCACCTGTTGGCCGCTATCGACTTTGGCATCCGCGGTCTGCGCGGCTTGGGCCGCCTGCTCGGCATTGCGTGCCACATCGTGCACCGTGGCGGTCATCTGGTTCATCGCCGTGGCGACTTGCTCGGTTTCGTCCTTCTGGTTGCTGACTTCGGCAGTGGTTTGCTCGGTGACGCTGGACAATGAATGCGCGGAGCTGGCGAGCTGTTCGATCCCCGCCTGCAACCCGCTGACCATCTGGCTCAAGCTATTGCCCATCTGCTGCATCGCCTGCATCAACTGGCCGATTTCATCACGACGGCTGATCTCCATGCGCCCACTCAGGTCACCCGAGGCGATCTGCTGGGCCACGGCGATCACCGCGCGCAACGGCGCAACAATCAAGCGAGTGATCACCCATGCAGCGATCAAGCCCACCAGCAGCGCCAGGGCGGATGAGCCGATGATCAGCAACGTGCTGTGCTGCAACTGTGTTTGCATGGACTGGTCTTCGGCGGCATACGCCTGGTTGACCCGGCTGACCACTTGCTCGGCGCGGTCATGCAATTGCGTGTAGACCACTTTTTCCTGGGCCAGCAGCCCGGTGTATTCGCCGAGCTTTTCACTGAACGACGCGATATGCCCGGCGACTTCGTTGAGCACGGTCTGGTAGCCGGGGTCCTTGACCGTGGTTTTGAGTGTCTCGACTTCAGCCAGGGCCTGGTCGGCTTGCTCGATCTTGCCCTGCGCGGCGTCGTCTGCGTCCGCCCTGCGGCTCTGATCCAGGCGCACCCGCGCTTCGTTCATGGCCTGCAACATCAGCCGCGACACCTGGCTGACCTGCCCTGCCTGCTCGATAAACGCCGCGCCCTCCTTGCCTTGGCTTTCCTTGAGGCCATAGGCGCCGTCGTCCGCCAGCCCGGCTTGCAGCACATCCAGGTTATTGGCCACGCTGGACACCGACCAACTGGCCATTTCCAGGGCGAGGTCTTTGGTCTGGGTCAACTCGACGAACTCATCGAATGCCTGGCGATAGGCGACCAAAGCTTGCTCAACATCACCCATCACTCGCTCGTTGCTGGCGGACCGTGCCTTGAGACGCGTGGCCTGGGCCATCAGCGCATCGACACTGGCATGCAGGGCCTCAACGGCCTTGGGGTCGGCGTGCAACGCATAGTCTTGCTCGATCAAGCGCACCTTGAGCAGGTCGCTGTTGAGCGTCGACATCGACGTAAGGCCCTCGAAGCGCTGGCCGATGGTCTGCAGGGACCACACACCGATGGCCGCTACCAGGGCCGTCAACAGCAGTACCAGGGTAAAACCCAAGCCGAGTTTTTTTGCCATACCGAGGTTGGCGAAACGTCGTTGCACGCCCGAAATCATTGCACTTGATCCTCTTGCGATGGCAAATGCCATAAGCCAGGTTTACAAGCAGCGAGATTCGCAACCCCGAGGCACTGAGCACAAGCCGCTGGCGCCGGAATAATGGCAAAAAGCTACATGTGCGTCGTTTTCAGAATGGTCGAGGTCGATCTCGCTGCACCCATAGCGCGGAACAGCGTCAATGCGCGTTGATCAGCGGCGTAGGCCACATTGATGCGCAGCCATTCGCTGCGCTCACCCGTGGGGCTGAACAACGCACCCGGCGACAGCAACACACCCAGCCGCTGGGCGCAGGCTTGCAATCGCAAGGGGTCGGCCAAGCCTGGTCGTGCCCACAGGAACATCCCGCCCGCGGGTGCGGCAAATACCTGCCACTCTTCATCCTCCAGCACCTGCAGAGTGGCAGCCATCTGCGCAGTCAGGCGCTTGCGCAGGCGCTGCATCCACTTACGGTAAGTGCCGTTACTCAGCAACGTCGCCACCATGGCTTCGGCAAACCGTGAGGTGCCGATGCCTGTCAGGGTCTTGAGCTGGACCAATTGCGTGATGATCGCGGCATTGGCGCACAGGTAACCCACGCGCAGGGCACTGCTCAGTGTCTTGGAAAAGCTCGACACATAGATCACCCGCTCATCATGGGCAAGCGCCGACAAGCGTGTGCAACTGGCATGTTGCAGGTCGCCGTAAACGTCCTCTTCGATAATCAGGAAGTCGCGCTCGCGTGCCAACTCCAACAAGCGCTCCGCCACCGGACGACTCAAACTGGTCCCCGTGGGGTTGTGATACAGGCTGTTGATGAACAGGCACTTGGGCCGGTGGGTGTGCAGCAGCGCTTCCAATGCCGGAATATCCGGGCCACCACGGGTGCGCGGCACTTGCAGCAGCGTAACGCCCTGAAAGGCCAGCTGGCGATAGAGATTGCCATACCCGGGTGTCTCGACCACCACCTTATCACCTGGCTTGAGCAGCGTGCGTATCAGCAGGTCCTGGGCATGGCTGGCGCCGTGGGTGGTGAGAATACGGTCCAGGCTGGTGGGCACGTGTATCTGGGTCAGGCGTTTGAGCAGTTGTTCGCGCAACGCCGGCAACCCCAAGGGTGTGCTGTAGTTGAACAGGCCGCCAGTGTCGGTACGGCTCAGTTCGCGGATCGCGTAGTTGATGTCATCGCTTTCGCGCCAGGTGTCGGGTAGCCAGCCGCAGCCCAGCTTCAGCTGGCCCAGTGGGCCATCGGTAAATGCCCCCCAGCCCTGTTCCGCACCCTCATACCAATGGTTTTCCTGGACCGTCGTGGGTGACGCCACCACAAACCCCGAGCCATGTCGGGGGGCCAGCAGCCCCTGGGCCACCAATCGTTCGAATGCCTCGATCACACTGGCCTGGCTCAGCAGGTTATCGAGGGCCAATTGGCGAATGGACGGCAAGCGTGTGCCAGGGCTCACCCCCTCCTTGCGAATCCATTCTGCCACCGCGCTGACGATCTGCTGAACAACCGGTACCAGGGCTTGTCGATCGATCCCTAAATCCATGAGCCACTCACTTCAACTGTCTGTTAACCCAAAACAGTTAAGCACAGAAGCTCAGTAAAACCGGCCGCCAACTTTTATTAAAGTATTGATTTTATTGGGTTATTTACCTAGTGAAACATATTCGGGCGCAGCCCACTGCCCGCCATGGAAACGCCCCACAGCACCTGGCTCTGTTTTCGAATGCCACGCGACCTGCCGTCCTAGATCGCTGTCGCGCCGCCGTCCACCGCCAGGGCCTGACCGGTGGTAAATGCTGCGCCATCACTGCACAGGTACAACACGGCGCTGGCGATTTCCTCAACCTTGCCAATGCGTCCGACCGGGTGCATGGCGGCGGCAAACTCAGCCTTGCGTGGGTCGGCCTCATAGGCGCGGCGAAACATGTCGGTATCAATCACGGCCGGGCAGACCGCATTCACGCGGATTTTCTTCTTCGCATACTCGATGGCCGCCGACTTCGTCAGCCCGATCACCGCATGCTTGGACGCCGCATAGATGCTCATCTTCGGTGCCGCCCCCAACCCCGCCACCGATGCGGTGTTGACGATGGCCCCACCGCCCTGGGCCAACAGCAACGGCAGCTGATACTTCATGCACAGCCACACGCCTTTGACGTTAACCCCCATGATCGCATCGAACTCATCAAGACTGCCGTCGGCCAGCTTGCCCTTCTCGATCTCGATGCCGGCGTTGTTGAAGGCGTAGTCCAGGCGTCCATAGGTGGCGACGGTCTGAGCCATCAATTGCTGCACGTCCGCGTCGAGCGTGACGTTGCAGCGCACAAATACCCCTTCGCCACCGGCCTGGTGGATCAATGCCACAGTGCCCTCACCTCCCGCCACATCAAGGTCAGCGACCACCACCTTCAAGCCTTCGGCGGCGAATGCCAGCGCGGTGGCGCGGCCAATACCAGCGGCGGCGCCGGTCACCAAGGCGACCTGGCCGGAAAACGTCATGCTCATGGGAACTGTCCTGTGGGGTTAGTAGCGATGGAGCGAGTCTAGCCAACGCCGGGAGCCGCACGTCAGCACTATCAGAAGGCCGGTTGGCGCTGCATGAATCGCAGTGATAAAGCGGACCGGCTGATTATCAATGAGGCCTATTGCCGGGCATTCGCCTGCGCCGCACACCCTTGCCCTTCTGCCACTGAGGGTCTATCACTCATGTTCCATTTCTAAAGAGTCCTTGCCATGACCGCCCAGACCAACCGCCAATTTCTGCTCGCCAAACGCCCGGTCGGTGCCGCCACGCGCGAGACCTTCACTTACCAGGAAGTACCGGTGGGCGAACCCCAGGAAGGCCAGGTGCTGGTGCGCAATGAATACCTGTCCCTCGACCCGGCCATGCGTGGCTGGATGAATGAAGGCAAGTCCTACATCCCACCAGTAGGCATCGGCGAAGTGATGCGCGCCCTGGGCGTAGGCAAGGTGATTGCCTCGAAGCATCCGAACTTCGCGGTGGGGGACTACGTGAACGGTGCACTGGGCGTGCAGGATTACTTCCTTGGCGAGCCCCGTGGTTTCTATAAGGTGGACCCCAAGCTAGCGCCCCTGCCCCGCTACCTGTCCGCCCTGGGCATGACCGGCATGACGGCGTACTTTGCCCTGCTGGACACCGGCGCACCGAAAACCGGTGACACCGTGGTGATCTCTGGTGCTGCCGGTGCCGTGGGTAGCATCGCCGGGCAGATCGCCAAGCTCAAAGGCTGTCGCGTGGTGGGGATCGCCGGTGGCGCCGAAAAGTGCAAGTTCCTGGTGGATGAGCTGGGCTTCGACGCCGCCATCGACTACAAAAACGAAGACGTGCCCGCCGCCCTCAAGCGCGAGTGTCCCAAAGGCGTGGACGTGTATTTCGATAACGTCGGCGGGGATATTCTCGACGCCGTGCTCAGCCGCCTGGCGCTCAAAGCCCGCGTAGTGATTTGCGGCGCAATCAGCCAGTACAACAGCAAGGAAGCGGTCAAAGGTCCGGCCAACTACCTGTCATTGCTGGTCAATCGTGCGCGCATGGAAGGCTTTGTGGTGATGGACCACGCGGCGAACTTCGCGGCGGCGGGCCAGGAAATGGCCGGCTGGATGGCCCAGGGCAAGCTCAAGAGCAAGGAAGATATTGTCGAAGGGCTGGAGACATTCCCGGAAACGCTGATGAAGCTGTTCAATGGCGAGAACTTCGGGAAGTTGGTGCTCAAAGTCAGCTGAAACAACACAAAAACAAATGTGGGAGCTGGCTTGCCTGCGATGCAAGCAACTCGGTTTCTAAGTGATACCGAGTTGATACTATCGCAGGCAAGCCAGCTCCCACATTTTTGCTCACTCTAAAAATCAGGCGATCTCGGCGACGACCGCTGCCAACGCCTTGGCAGGATCCGCCGCCTGGCTGATCGGACGGCCAATCACCAGGTAATCCGAGCCCGCATCCAGGGCCTGGCGTGGGGTCAGGATGCGGCGTTGGTCATCCTGGGCGCTGCCGGTGGGACGGATACCCGGTGTCACCAGTTGCAACGACGGGTGAGCGTTCTTCAAGGCCTGGGCTTCCAGGGCCGAACACACCAGGCCGTCGAGGCCGGCTTTCTGCGCCAGGGCTGCCAGGCGCAACACCTGAACCTGCGGCTCGATATCCAGGCCAATACCTGCCAGGTCTTCACGCTCCATGCTGGTGAGCACGGTTACACCGATCAACAACGGTTTTGGGCCGCTGCGCTGTTCCAGCACTTCGCGGCAGGCGCTCATCATGCGCAGGCCACCGGAGCAGTGCACATTGACCATCCACACGCCCATCTCGGCCGCGGCTTTGACGGCCATCGCCGTGGTGTTGGGGATGTCATGGAATTTCAGGTCCAGGAACACTTCGAAGCCTTTGTCACGCAGGGTGCCGACGATTTCCGCCGCGCAACTGGTAAACAGTTCCTTGCCGACCTTGACCCGGCAAAGCTTGGGGTCCAACTGGTCAGCCAGCTTCAGTGCGGCGTCACGGGTGGGGTAATCCAGGGCGACGATGATAGGAGTCTGGCAGACGGACATTGGAATGGGCTCTCAGGCAAGTCGAAATCGGCGCGGATTGTAGCGCAAGCAGCGCCGTTGCGGGATCCGATGATCGGTAAATACTGATCAAGCGCCCAATACCGGCGATTCAGAGCAATTGTTTCAACCCCGATACATTCACGACACGCCCCCAATACGCCGCCCGGCTAGCCTCGCGCACATGACCGTCCGCCCAGCACTTCCAGCCCTGGAACTGGGCGCCTATGCTGACAGCCACACTCAGGCAGATGACCTCGCTATGCATACCCCTTGCGACCCTGTAAACGAAGCGCCAAAAGACGCGGTGATCGCCGAAGACAAGCGCTGGAATACTCGCGCGCTGATTGTCGACGACGACGTGCCGATCCGCGAACTGCTGATCGACTACCTGGCACGCTTCAATATTCTCGCCTCGGGCGTCACCGACGGCACCGCCATGCGCCAGGCCATGCAAGCGGAGACCTTCGATGTGGTGGTGCTCGACCTGATGCTGCCGGGCGAAGACGGGCTGACATTGTGCCGCTGGCTACGCGCCGAGTCGGATATTCCGATTTTGATGCTCACCGCCCGCTGCGAACCTACCGACCGCATCATCGGCCTGGAACTGGGCGCCGATGACTATATGTCCAAGCCGTTCGAGCCGCGGGAGTTGGTCGCGCGTATCCAGACCATCCTGCGCCGGGTGCGTGATGACCGCACCGAACAGCGGGCCAATATCCGTTTCGACACTTGGCGCCTGAACAGCGTGCTGCGCCAGCTGGTGGCCGATGATGGCCTGGTGGTGCCGTTGTCCAACGCCGAGTTTCGTTTGTTGTGGGTGTTTATCGAACGCCCCCGCCGTGTGCTGAGCCGCGAACAGCTGCTGGACGCGGCCCGTGGGCGTTCCATCGAGGCCTTTGATCGCAGCATCGACCTGCTGGTGTCGCGCCTGCGCCAGAAGCTGGGGGATGACCCCAAGGCTCCGCAATTGATCAAGACGGTACGCGGCGAAGGCTACCTGTTCGACGCCCGGGATATCGGTTGATGCGCGCGCCCTTCAACACGCTGTTCGGGCGACTGTTCGGCCTGTTGCTGGTGGCGATTGTGCTGGCCCATGTGCTGGCGTTCTTCTGGTTCCACCACTACGGCCCGCCGCCACCACCCCGCGCGGCCTTCGTCGAACAACCAGATGGCAGCCTCACGCCCTTGCGCAAAGCGCCTCGCCCCTGGTTCGGCGGCCCGGTGGTGCCCCTGACATTTCAATTTATCTCGCTGATCATCGCTGCTTGGTACGGCGCCAAACTGCTGAGCCGGCCAATCCAGCGCCTGAGCGCAGCGGCCGAGCGCCTGAGCGTCGACCTCGACAGCCCGCCCCTGGTGGAAACCGGCCCTCGCGAAGCACGCCAAGCGGCCTCGACCTTCAACCTGATGCAAAAGCGCATCCGCGAACAAGTCAGCCAGCGCGCACGCATGCTCGGCGCGGTCTCCCACGACCTGCGCACCCCGCTCTCGCGCCTCAAGTTGCGCCTGGAACAAATCGAAGACCCCAAGCTGCAAGGCCAGATGCGCCAGGACCTGGACGACATGATCGGCATGCTCGATGCCACCTTGAGCTACCTGCACGAACAGCGCACCAGCGAGACACGGCACTGGCTCGATGTACAGGCGTTGGTGGAATCCCTGAGTGAAAACGCCCAGGACCAAGGCCGCGACGTGCAGTTTGCCGGCACCTGTACACCGTTGCAGGTACAGCCGATGGCCCTGCGTTCATGCCTGAACAATTTGATCGATAACGCCCTGCGCTATGCCGGCACCGCCCGGGTGGAACTGGCCGACAGCCGCGGTGCGTTGGTAATCCGGGTGATCGACCACGGCCCGGGAATCGCCGCCGATAAGCGCGAAGCGGTGTTCGAGCCTTTCTTTCGCCTGGAAGGGTCGCGCAACCGCAATTCCGGAGGGGTCGGTTTGGGGATGACCATTGCCAGGGAGGCCGTCGAGCGACTCGGCGGCCACCTGAGCCTGGAAGATACACCGGGCGGTGGGTTGACGGCGGTGATGTGGTTGCCGAGGGTTTAAGCACTCCCATTTACCTGACGCGCCGCGATCCAAATGTGGGAGCTGGCTTGCCTGCGATTGCGCAGTGTCAGTCGATGAAGTGTTGGCTGGCCCACCGCTATCGCAGGCAAGCCAGCTCCCACAAGTACCGCGGCGCACCACAGTTAGGTACACCCATCAGTTACACGGTTTGTCTTCACGACGCACTTGCGCCTGGCTCGCGCTCCAGTCTGTCAACAGGCTGTAGGCCACCGCCAGCAACGTCGGGCCAATAAACAGGCCGATAAAGCCGAACGCTATCAACCCGCCAAATACACCCAACAACACAATCACCAACGGCAGGTTGCCGCCACGGCTGATCAGGTACGGCTTGAGCACGTTATCCACGCCGCTGATCACGAACGTGCCCCACACGCCCAGGAATACCGCGTAGGTGTAGTCGCCCTTCCACGCCAGCCACGCCGTGGCCGGGATCCACACCAGCGGCGGCCCCATGGGAATAAGGCTGAGCAGGAAAGTCACGATACCCAGCACCAGCGCGCCCGGTACGCCGGCGATCAGAAAGCCGATCAGCGCCAGCAGCGCCTGGGCCGCAGCGGTGCCGATCACACCATTGACCACTCGCTGTACCGTGCCAGCCACCAGTTCGATGTAATAGCCGGCGCGTTCGCCGATCAGGCGCTCCAACAGGCGGTGCACAAACATCGCCAGTCGCGGCCCGTCACGGTAGAAAAAGAATACGAAGACCAGGCTCAGGGTCAGCTCGAGAATGCCGCCGCCAATTTGCGCACTGCGCGCCAACAACCAATTGCCGACCTGGCCCAGGTACGGCTTGATGCTCACCATCAGCGCCGCGCCTTGTTGATCAATGCTGTCCCAGGTCGCCACCAGGCGCTCGCCTACGAAGGGGATCGACCCCAACCAGGTCGGCGCCTCGGGCAAGCCGTCGACCTGGATGTCCTTGATCAGCGCCACCGCATCACGCACATGGTCCGCCAGGTTGAACCCCAGCCATACCAATGGCACCGCCACCAGCAACATCCAGCCCAACGTCAAGATGCCAGCGGCCAGGGACTCCCGGCCGCCGAGCCAACGGGTGAGCAAACGCATCAGCGGCCAGCTGGCAAATGCCAGCACCGCGCCCCAGAACAGCGCCGACCAGAACGGCGCCATGACCCAGAAGCTGGCACCAAACAGCACCAGCAGCAGGATTTGCACCAGCAGGCGATCGTTATTGAGCATCGGGTATCTCGAGAAGAAGGCTGTAGGAAGAGAGCTTAGGCGAACGGCGCGGGTCCGTTCGCCCGTGTGATGCTTAGCGTATCAGATGCAGATGCAGCCCTTGGGTTTCACCGGCGCCGGTTTCCAGACGGGCGGTGCGCACGCCCTTCTCCACCAGCGCCTGGCGCCAGGCCTCGGTGTGCGGCCCGCTCAGGCTCACGCGCAGGGTGGTGTCGAGGTTCAAGGCACGGGATATCAAGGTCAGCCAGGTGTCATCAGGCTCGGCGCCCAGCGCGGGGAAATCCAGCTCGCCGGTGCTTTTGAGTTCACGCAGCAGGGTGGCCGAGGTGGGCAGCAGGTTGCCCAGAGGCGCGCTGGCGTCGAGTTGCTCCACATGCAGGTAGGCGCGACGGTTACCGCGGGTAATGCCATACAGCGCGACCAGGGAATTGTCCTGCGGGGCGGCCAGGCGAAGCAGCAGGTACTCCTGTTGGCCGTCGGCGCCCACTAGCTTGGCGTTACCAAACACCTCGTTGGCCCACAGGCTGCTTTCGCCACAATCGCGGGCCTTGCACCAGAACAACAACTGCGCGCCCTTGGCCTGCAAGGCTTCGCGTGTTGCGGTAAAGGCGGCGCTGGAGCTGTGTTCGGCGGGTAGTTCATAGGTGATGGCAGTGGCTGGGCCGCGTGCGATGGCCTGGCCTTCGTAGCGCAACTGGCCGCTGATCTTGCGGATTGCGCCCATGGGGTAGATGCGTTCCTTGTCTTCAGCAGGGCGGTAATCGACGATTTGCGCATCAACCTGACGGGCTACCGCCGGTAAATCCTGGCTGCCGGGCAGATCGGCGGCAAATACCAGGGGGCTGAAACAGCAAAGGCCTAGGGCACGGATACATCCTTTACCCAGGCTCATCGGATCAGCGAGCCCTGGCCAATGTTGGTCACAGCGATATCGAGTGTGTTCATGGTTGACTCCCTTTCAATCCGCCCAGCCTCGGCAGTTGACCCCGCCAAGTCAAGGCGTGGAGAAGAACCGATTGAAACAGTCTGCAACAAGAGCTGCACCGGGCTCGTCATTAAGGTGTAAATGATGGCCGCCTGGCAGCGTGGTAACCGTGAAGGGTAGCTGAGAAAGCAATTCGGAATGTTTCGCCAGCATGCCGTCAGCCGCGACCACCAACTGCGTAGGGCACCCTACCCTTCGCACGAAAGCCATGGCCTGTTCATCGGTCAGGCGCATCGGCGACGCCAGGGTCAGGCGGCTATCGCTGCGCCAAGTGTAACCGCCCGGCACCGGCATCAAACCGCGCTGGGCCAGGAGTTGCGCCGCTTCACGGCTGACCGCCACCACGCCTTTCATCCGCGCCTCAACGGCCCGATCAAGGCTGTTGTAGACGGGTTTGCGCTTGTCCTGCAGGCTCAATTGCGCCTGCAACGCCATGCCCAGGCGCTCGGCCGCGTTCTCGCCGCTGGCGGTCGGTGGGATCACGCCGTCGATCAGGCCCAGGTGTGTCACCCGCTCCGGCAAGGCCCCGGCCAACACCAGGGAGACTATGGCGCCAAGGGAGTGGCCAAGTAATGCAAAACGTTTCCAGCCCAGTTGCTCGGCCACCTGCAGCACGTCGTAGACGTAATCCCACAAGGCATAACCGGCGCCAGCCGGGCGGTGCGCCGAATGCCCATGCCCCGCCATGTCCAGGGCGACGATGCGCAACCCGTGCAACTTGGGCGCCAGGCGCGCAAAGCTGTTGGCGTTGTCCAGCCAGCCATGCAAAGCAATCACCGGCAGCCCATCCTCGGGCCCGAACAGATGCGCGGCCAATTCGATGTGCGGCAAGCTCAGGCGAACCTCTTCGACAGGCGTACTCATGCGCAACTGCGCTCGCGGGCCTGCCAGCGGGCGAACAGGTTTTTGATCAAGGCAGCGGTGTCCTGGGGGCGTTCAAGAGGGAACATATGGCCCCCGGGCATGGTGAGCATTTCGCCCATGGGCAAGCGGTCGACACCGCTGGCATGGTGACGCATCACCACCCGGCTCTGGCGGCCACGCACCACGGCCAGCGGCACCTTCAACTGGCGCACCTGGCCCGGGCTGGTGTGGGGCACGCCGCGATAGATGCTGATTTCGGTGGCTGGGTCGAACCGCAGGCGCAGGCGATCGCCCACTTGCTGCAGACCATGTTGCAGGTACGCGTCAAAGCAATCGGGGTCAAAGCCACGGAACAGGGTCTTGCCGGCGAAATAGCTGCGCGCGGTGTCCAGGTCGGTGAATTCTTCGCGCCGGCCAAGCGTGCGCCCAGCCGGGGTGAGGCGGTCGATAAAACCAAAGCGCTTGGCAGCGCGGATCACCCAGCGGTCTGCGCGGGTGAGCACCGGCGAATCCAGCATCACCACGCCCCGGTACAGGTGCGGGCAGCGCATGGCCGCGTGCAAATGCAGCACGCCTCCCAGGGAATGGCCCACGCCCCATACCGGTTCTGGCTGCTGCTCCAGATGGTGGATCAGTTCGTCCACCAGGTTCTGCCAGTTATCATCCACCGGGAACCTGGGGTCGTGACCGTGCTGCGGCAGATGTGCCACCGCATATTCCGGGGCCAGGGCGGCAAACAGCTTGCCGTAAGTGGCCGAAGGGAAGCCATTGGCGTGGGTAAAAAACACGTGCTGCGACATACAGGTTCCATCAACAAAACAGAGGGGGATTGTCACCATGCCCGGCCTCTACAGCAATGACTGTAACTGCCAGGAATGATGACACTCACGCCACGCCTATCGCGCCGGCGGTTGTTCACCCAGCGGCACCACGGCCATGGTCAGGCGCGAGACACAACTGGCCTTGCCCTCGTCGCTGCTCAAACGGATGTCCCACACTTGGGTAGTGCGCCCGATATGAATAGCCTTGGCCACCGCCGTCACCCGACCGCTGCGCACACCGCGCAGATGGTTGGCGTTGACCTCCAGGCCCACGCAATAGAACTTGCTTGCATCAATGCACAAGTAGGCGGCCATGGAGCCGACACTTTCGGCCAGCACCACCGAGGCCCCGCCGTGCAGCAGGCCGTAGGGCTGATGGGTGCGGTGGTCGACCACCATACTGGCGGTAAGGGATTCGTCGTCGAAGCTTTCGAAACGAATATCCAGCATTTCACCGATGGTGTTTTTCTGGATCGCGTTGAGGTGTTCGATATTCGGTTGGGTACGCCACAGGCTCATACGGTTGTCCTTGTTGGTTTTATTACGACCCTAATCCTGCCACAGAACGGTTTCGGCGCGCGCGCTCCATGCTTGCAATTGTGGCCCGTACGTCGACTCGATCACGTTGCGTTTGATCTTCAAGGTCGGCGTGAGAAAACCGTTTTCCACCGCCCAGTGGTCTTTCACCACCACCAATTGCCCCATGCGTTCGTGCTTGTCCAGGCCCGCGTTCACCTGTGCCAGCCAGCGTTCAAGACCACTGCCGAGGGCTTGGCGGTCCTCGCCGGGTGCCGACAAGACGCACAGCCCTATCGGCGCGCTGAGCCCCTCGCCGACCACACACACCTGTTCAATACGTGCATGTTCGGCCAGGCGGTTTTCAATCGGCGCCGGGGCCACGTATTTGCCTTTGCTGGTCTTGAAAATTTCCTTGAGGCGTCCGGTCAGGCGCAGGCGACCGTCCGCGTCCTGCTCGCCCTTGTCACCCGTGCGCAGGAAGGCATCTGCGGTGAGCGTATCCGCGGTTTTCTGCGGGTCCTTGAAGTAGCCCAACATGGTCGCGCCACTGTGTACCTGCACTTCGCCTGACGGGTCGATACGCACTTGCACGCCTGGGCAGGGCTGGCCGATCCAACCAAGCGTTTGCCCACCTGGGCGACACACATGGGAATAGCCGCAGTTTTCGGTCATGCCATATACCTCCAGCACATCCAGGCCCAGGCGCTGATACCAACGCAGCAACGCCTCGGGCACCGGCGCCGCGCCGGAAAGAGCGATACGCAGCGCATCCAGCCCCAGACCGGCGAGGACTTTATGGCCGACGCGCTTGCCGATAAAAGGCAGGCTTAACAGCATATCGAGCCTTTTTTCCGGGATTTTGGCGTAGACGCCCAGTTGGAATTTGGTCCAGATGCGCGGCACGCCAAACAAGGCCGTCGGCCGCGCCCTGCGCAAATCGGTCAGGAAGGTCTCCAGGCTCTCAGCAAAAAAAACGGTTTGCCCGGTATAGATCGACGCCATTTCCACAAACATTCGCTCCGCCACATGGCACAGCGGCAGGTACGACAGCAACCGGTCATCCTCTCCCAGGCCAAACAACTCAGTACCGCGCGTGGCAGCACACCCCAAGGCGCCGAAACTGTGCATCACCCCTTTGGGCAGGCCGGTCGTGCCGGAGGTGTAGATGATGGTAGCCAGGCTGTCGGCATCCGGTAGCGGGTTGTCCTGAATCGGCGAGCAGGCTTGCAGGTTCGCCCAGTTGAAATCGAAAGCCCCGTCAGGACACAGCGGCAGGCTGATAGTCGGGACACCCGCAGGGATGCCAGGCGCCATCGCCGACCAATCATCAAGCTTGCCGATCAGCGCCAACCGCGCCTGCGAGTGAGTCAGCACATGGGCGACTGAGTCCGCGGTGAGGTTGGGATAAAGCGGCACCGACACATGCCCGGCCATCCAGATCGCTAGGTCGGCGATGATCCAGTGGGCGCAGTTTTTTGAAATCAAGGCAATGTGCGAACCCTGGGGCAACTCCCGCGCACGCAGCCAGTGCGCAGCGCAACGGACCTGGTGGCCGACATCGCCCCAGGTGAGGGCCTGCACCTCACCGCCGCCGATGGGCTGAACGAGGAAGACTTTGCGCGGGTGCCGCGCTTCACGCTCGAAGAAGACCTGCAACGGCAAACGAAAAGCGACAGGCATGGGACGCGCTCCTTTGTGATCCGAGATACAGCCGACCAAGCACTTGCTTGGTTGACGGTATAGCACAGGTAAAGGAAATGGCTTGTCGCTAACCACGATGCGAAGCGAGCCGCTCTTGATCTGCTCTTGATCTTGATCTCAGGCGCCCCGTCGAACCACGCTGGCCGGAATTCCGGGTCCTTTTCCAAAAGTCAGGGCGGAACTCTAAGTGGCCGTTACCGCAGGAATGGATATGTACTCGGTATAACGGTGTCGCCTGTCAGGTCGTCATCGCAGGCAAGCCAGCTCCCACATTTGGATTGCGGGGTGTCATGTAGATA